>JAPKCW010000050.1:0-12029 GCA_028822815.1 Nitrospinaceae bacterium
TGGGACGGTAGCTCAGTCGGTAGAGCAGAGGACTGAAAATCCTCGTGTCGGCGGTTCGATTCCGTCCCGTCCCACCACTTTAAAGCCTATAAATAAGGACTTTTGCGGGCATCCCCCGAAAAGTCCTTTTTTTTATCTCTGAAAATTTGTCCACGCCTGTTAGTTTACTTGACTTTACCCCCTCATCTGGACAAAATCTGGTCAAGGAGTCCCCTAAATGAACAGAAAATTAAAAAGTAAAGAACCTATTTTCAAGCTCAAGGTGTGAAATATGGTTGATAAAGATGCTCCTAAACCAGGGAAATTGAAATATTCCCAACAAGACCTTAGGAAAGCTGACTTAAAAGGCAAAGATTTTTATATGGCTGATCTGAGGGGAGCGGACCTTAGTGGGGCCAACCTGAGTGAATCAAATCTTATCGAAGCCGATCTGGGGGAGGCAAACCTCCAGGGAGCGGACTTTACAGGAGCCAACCTTGATGGAGCATTTTTGCGGGATGCAAATTTACGTGGCCCCAACCTGAGCTCTGTCACTAATATCTCCTGTGTAGGCATTGAATCTGCTTATATCGATAAGGAAACGCAATTCCAAAAATCAATTAGAATAAAGTGGCGGTCAGATCGAGATTACGTCTGCATGGAAATACATAAAAGAGAAAAAAAGGCCGAAGAAAAGATGGTAGGAGAACAAAAGATAAGGGAAGGCTTTTTGGCAACCGAAGGGAAAACAAAGATAGACGCGATGAAGAGGATAGAAGAGAGCTCCAGTCGAAAAAACCCAAACACAAAAAAGGTAAGAAAAAAACAAAAACTAATCGAAAAGAAATCCCTTGACCAGAATGATTTGTTCAAGGAAATTCGCGATGTTCTGGAAACCCACTCCTCCTGAACTCCCTCTTAAAAAACACCCGTTTTAACCAGAACTTTGCTACAACTTTCCCCGAGGATTGGAATCTAATAACAAACAGGCTCACTGGCCCGGCCAACGGTCGGTGGCAACTAACAATAGCTTAATTTGACAAGCAATAAGTTGTCTCGGTAAACGAGCCATTGCCCAATTGCCCAATTGCCCTTGGAACTATAGGCTGATAACTATGGAACTACTTAAAGAAATTGACACCATTATTGAAGAAGTGAAAGACGAGGCGAACAACTTCAAGGCCGCCGAATCTCATGCTGAGGAAATCGAAGCGTTAAAGGAAATGCTGGATGCTTTGATGCGGGGTGCCCACCAGGTGCAGGAAAAAATAGACCAATATAACGACCGCCGGTACCGTTAATAATTTTTGCCGACGAGCCGCCGCCAGCGTGATACCCCATTCGGGGCATGAAGGCAAATGAAGAGCATAACTCGCTGGACCCAAAGGTCGATAGTCGTAAAGCAAGCAACTGCAATTACGCTTTTTACAAGTCCGCCAACTTTTCCTCGCCTATAAGGAGCTTAGAGACAACGTCCGAATAAATAGAGATCCCCTAAAAAAATCTCTTTCGTCAATTCAATTCCAACCTTTTCAAACTCGGCAGGCTCTGGTTTTTAGCGAGTTCATCGGCTTTTGTTATATCAATCTCGTTTCGGACCAGAATGAGCATCTCCAGGCTCTTCAGATTTTTCGACTGCAATAAAGCCTTCATTCCCTCGGTGGAAATGCGGTTATTATAAAGGTCCAGGGTTTTCAGGTTGGCAAACCGGGGTGAGTTGGCAATCGCCAGAGCCCCACGGTCGCTGATCTCGTTGGCACTCAAATCCATAAATGTCAGAGCAATGGAATTCCCCGATGCAGCCAGCGCCTCCACTCCTTCATCCCCTATCCGGTTCCGGGTCAGCTTAAGTTCCTTCAGGTTCTTCATATTGGGCGACTCGGCAATCATCCGTGCTCCGTGGGCAGAAATATCATTGCCCCACAAGGAAAGCTTCTCGGTATGTTTGAACGTTTCCGATTCGGCAAGAATCCGCACGCCTTCATCCCCCAACTTGTTTCCCTGCAAAGCCAGAGATTTCACATTTTTTAATTCAGGCATTTCAGCGAGAATCTTTATTCCCTTCACCCCGATCAATGACCGGTTCAAATTGACTTTTGTTCCATCCGGATCCAACCTCTCCTTGATATGAGCCGGAATGTCGGTGGGTGGCCCCCTTCGATGACCATAACTATGGCGCCCATGTTTACCGGCCTTTCCGCCCCCATGTTTTACTGACTCCTGGCTCATCTGCTTCCCCTCATGGGAGGAATGTTCTCCTTCCCCCATTGCTGGCAGAGACCAGATCAACCAACCCAACACCAAAACTCCCTGAACCACTTTTTTATGCATCAGCACGATAGAAATCTCCTTTTTATTTCGAAGCAACACAGCGAAACCCAATATAATTTTTTTTCTGGTCCGGAAACGCTTTACCACGAACCGCCGGGCGAGCCAGATCCTGGTTGGAATACCAGGATCCGCCTTTCATCACTTTAAATTTTTCGCCATAGAAATCGTTATCATATTCGTTACCCGAATAGGGTTGATACCAGTCCTCGGTCCACTCCCAGACATTCCCCGACATATCCATCACCCCATAAGGGCTGGCCCCCTCCGGAAACTTGCCTACCGGACTGGTGTTGCGGTAATTGTCACCCATTCCACGAATATTGGCGTTGAGAGCGTCCGGTTCGTTGCCCCAGGGATAATGCCGGGCATCGGTGCCTCGTGCCGCCTTTTCCCATTCCGCTTCTGTTGGCAGGCGTTTTTTCGCCCAGAGGCAATAATCCTTCGCTTGTCGCCAGGGAACACTCACCACCGGCTGGTTAGGATGATTCAATCGGGGATTTTCAAATTCACGCGGAGGCGGTTTGCCCGTCGCTTCCGTATATAACGCGTAATCACCCACAGTGACCTCATACTTGTCAATATGGAAAGCGGGCAAGGTCACCGTATGTGCCGGAGTCTCATCGCGATACCAGTCCAGGGACTCGGAATGAAACTGCCTCGCCGCCCATTGAATATCTTCCTCGGAACTCCCCATAATAAAGGGGCCTTCGGGAACCAGGACGGTCTCCCCCGCGGATACTTTAAAAACCCCAAAGACACCCGAAAACAAAAAAGCAATCAGGAAAAACCTCACATAGTGAAATTTTTTTTCAAAACCCATTTTCATCTGCAGAGTACCTCCGCTCGTAACCTACAATAGCTTTTTACTGCTAGTTGCCACCACGACCAGTGGATGGAATCATTCCCGTCTTACGGGCGTATTCAAAAATATCCCCCGCTTCGATAATATCAATCACCTCACCCAGCGATTTCAGATCATAAGTTTTATTGCTGGACCGGTTGGTGATCGTATTCACATTCAAATCAATGATCAGGTCATCACCCGTTTTAATCTCTTCAACCAGGCGCGTGGCACATTCAAACGGAATGAAGAACCCACCATCCACCGAATTGCGGTAAAAAATGCGCGCATACGATTCCGCGATGACCGCCCGAACTCCGGCGATCTCCATACAGGCAGGAGCGTGCTCACGGGAGGACCCGCAACCAAAATTTTTTCCGCCAATGATGATGGAATATTTCGACTCACTCTGCCCATTTTCAGTAAAAGGGATGTTTCCCTCTGGCAGACCCGCCTGGTTAACCGGAACTCCTGATAAGGCAAATTGGCCGTAGTGCTTGCGCTCTTCAGGATCACTCAAACTGTACACCAGATGCTCAGCAGGAATGATCTGATCCGTATCAATATCATTCCCCAGGACATAAGCAATGCCTTCAATCACTTTATTCATTTATTTATTTGAAGATTTAATTATTGATAAATTCCGCGGGATTGGTAATGTGCCCAGTCAGGGCAGAAGCCGCCGCCGTGTAAGGCGAAGCCAGATAAACATAAGCCTGTTTGGATCCCATCCGGCCGGGGAAGTTCCGGTTGGTGGTCGAGATCACTACCTGGTTGTCCTTGGCCCGGCCGAAGGTGTCTTTGGGTCCTCCAAGACATGCCGCGCAAGAGGGATCACCCAGGTAGGCCCCGGCATTTTTAAAAATATCCATCAATGTTTCACCACCTATTTTTTCCTTATACAAATCCTGCTCCACTTCACGGGTCGCTGGCACAATGAAGGTGTCAATCTTCACTTTCTTGCCTTTCAGAAGCCGGGCCGCCGCCCTGAAATCGGTGATTTTACCACCCGTACAGGAACCGATATAAGCCCGATCGAGTTTCACATCCAGGCACTCGCTGACCTTGGCCTTGTTATCAGGAGAATGCGGTTTCGCCACAATCGGTTCCATCTCGCTGGCATTGTAGGTTTTCTTAAAAAAATACTGTGCATCGTCATCAGAACGGTAAATTTTATAAGGCGCATCGGTTCTCTGCCGGACATAGTCGAGGGTCACATCATCCGCTTCGATGATACCGTTTTTCCCGCCCGCTTCAATCGCCATGTTGCAGAGGGTCATCCGTTCTTCCATGGAAAGCTTCATGACCGCGTCACCCCGCCATTCCATTGCCCGATAGGTCGCCCCATCCACCCCGATATCGCCAATAACGGTGAGGATCACATCCTTGGCCATTACATGCTCGGGAAAAGTACCGATGAACTCAAAGCACATCGTTTCTGGAACCCTGACCCAGAGCTTTCCGGTACCCAGAATAAATGCTGCATCTGTATTGCCGATTCCGGTGGAAAACATGCCGAAGGCACCGGATGTGCTGGTGTGGGAGTCCGTGCCAAACAAAACGTCACCGGGCCGGTTGAATCCTTCCTGGGCCAGCGCAATGTGGCAGACTCCTTTATAATTATCGGTCCCGACATCAAAATAATGTGGCAGAGATTGCTCCTTCACAAACTGGCGAAGGATATCTATATTCCTGTTGGCATGGGTATCCTTGGTAAAAATAAAATGATCGGGAATGATCACCACCTTGTCCCGGTCCCATACTTTGGCGTTTTCGCCAAACTGCTTTTTAAAAATCGCGAAGGTACCCGGTCCGCAAACATCATGCGTCATCAGCACATCCGCGTTCACCCAGATATTGTCGCCTGGCTGAACCGACTCTTTACCCGCATGCGCGGCTAAAATCTTTTCTGTAATCGTCATCCCCATTAAACAAGTCCCTCACAAAGCGGATAATAAACCCGCAGATGGCTTCAGTTTCTCTTTTTAAGTTCCGAAAAGGTTATGAATAGGTAAGATACCATTGAAAACCACCAAACTATATAAAATTTTTATTTCACCGGTTTTTTCACGTAAAATGAACTTAACAAGGCCAGCCTTTTAAACAGTGCTAGCCTTTTAAACAGCCCGCTTGCCAAAAAATAAAATGATCGGACTCATCAAAGAAACCATCGACCGGTTGCGTTATAAAATTCCTCTACGCCCCAGGCAGATCCAGATCGAAATCACCAATCGTTGCAATATGGATTGTCCTATGTGCCAGAGGGAGGACCTCGGCATCGAACTGGAACATATGAGTTGGTCCCATTTCACCACCGTGGTGGATAAATTGGGCCAACACGAAGATATCACCCTGACCGGATGGGGGGAACCTTTCATCCACCCCCGCGTTTTCGACATGATCGCCTACTGCAAAGAACGCGGTCATAAAGTAATGGTCACTTCCAACGGCCTGTTCACCAAACCCTCAATGGTAGACGACATCTTAAACTCTGCTGTGGATACGGTCACCTTCTCCATCGACAGCGTTAACGGCAACGAAACCGTTACCGAGGGGCATACCAGCAACAAGGTCTATGAAAATATCGAAGCCGTGGTGAAAGGCAGAAAACCCGGAACCCTGGGGGTTAGACTGCAAGCCACCCTGCACATGGGCTGCGAAAACGATCTCTACGATGTCATCCGTTACGGAGCCCGGATCGGATGTGACATCATCAACGTGGGCCGGCTTGATCGACAGTTCCGGCCTAATTTAGAGCGTCCCGATTCCCAGCAAGAGCGGTTCATCTTCCTGAAAGCCGATGAAATTGCCCGGTCCTGCGGCATCCAGCTCGACTGGTTGCAATATTCGGTGTCCAGCGGATTGACCCGATTCGTTTACCGCCTGTTGAAGAAGAAGTTGCACCGATCAGGACAATACTGCCTGAAAACATTTGACTATGCCTACATCACCCGCGAAGGGGATGTGACCCCTTGCTGCCTCCTGCCCAATGCAAAAATGGGCAATCTCCTGCACGGTAGCCTGGGCAGTATCTGGAAGAATGAAAAGTTCGACCATTTCCGCGAAAACTACCGCGACACCTGCGGCACCTGCGATTTGTGGGTGATCGATCAAGTCCCTTCAGCCGAACCCTCAGTAGCTAAACCCACTAGTCTGCAAAACCCCCTGCTCGTTAAATAGCAAGTTGCCCTATAATGCCATCCTGATCTAGTCGAAGGATGGACCATGACAATAAAGAAAACATATCAAACCGAGCAAGGTGTTCCCGTCAAGGTATGGACCGAAGACCTCGATAAAAAAGCCGAAGAACAACTGCGCAATATTTCATCGCTGCCCATCATTCATCACCATGTTGCTGTCATGCCCGATGCGCATCTTGGCATCGGCTGTACGATCGGCTCTGTCATCCCCACCCTTAAAGCCATCATTCCATCAGCCGTCGGGGTCGATATCGGTTGCGGTATGATGGCGGCTAAAACCAATCTGCATGCCAAAGACCTGCCGGACAATTTATCAAAACTTCGCCATAGTATCGAAAGAACCATTCCGCTGGGGCCGGGCGCGCGCCATCAAAAAGATATGGAGTTGGGGAGAATCCAAAATCCGTTTATATCAAGAGCTGAAATCGATGTATTCCTCAAAGACGATGCCGAAAAACGGTTCCAGGTCAAAGTAAAAAAATGGCGGCAACAACTCGGTTCGCTCGGCGGTGGCAACCACTTCATTGAAATTTGCCTGGACGAAACCGACCGCATCTGGGTCATGCTACACAGCGGTTCACGGGGTATTGGCAACAAGATTGGCATGGCCTTCATCGAACGGGCGAAACAGGATATGCGCATCCATCATATCAACCTGCCCGATAAAAACCTCGCCTACCTGTCGGAAGGAACACAAAACTTCACGGACTATGTTCAAGCGGTAAGCTGGGCACAGGAATATGCCTCGCTGAACCGCAGGTTCATGATGACGCTCATCTTCGGCCAACTGGAACATTATCTCCCTCATATCCAGGTCGAGGAATCAGCCATCAACTGCCATCATAACTATGTCGAGAGGGAGAACCACTACGGGGAAGAGGTATGGGTCACCCGCAAGGGGGCCATCCGGGCAAGGGAAAATGATTGGGGAATCATTCCCGGCTCCATGGGAACCCGGTCCTATATCGTAAAAGGCAGGGGCAATGCCGAGTCCTTTCACTCCTGCTCCCACGGGGCGGGACGACGCATGAGCCGGAAACAGGCCTTTCACAATTTCAATATGCAGGACCTGGAAAATCAAACAAAAGGTGTCGAGATGTCACGGCGCAAAGCTATCATCGATGAGATACCTTCTGCCTACAAAAATATCGATGATGTGATGAGCAACCAGAAAGACCTGGTGGAAGTGGTGCACACCCTGAAACAAATCGTCAATATCAAAGGCGACTGATTTCAAGTTTGGCATCTGAAAAAAATACAAGTATCCCGATTCCACGCAACTTTATTATAGCTCTTTAACTATCAACGGGTTATCATCGAAAGTTAAATTTGATTCTTAGAAACTACCTTAATAGTAATGGCCGATTCCAAATTTAAAAACCAGCAGATCTTTATCGATAGACGCCCCATATGGATCGTGCTTTTTGACCGACTGCGCCGGTATATTGTCCTGGCTCTGTTTTTCGGTATTTTTGCGCTATTGTTGACGCAGGAAGGCCCCAGCGACCTGTCACCGGAAGGCTATAAAGTTCTCTGCCTCTTTTTTCTTTGCGTCAGTCTTTGGTCTACCAATCTCATTCCCCTGTCAATCACCAGCCTGCTGGCTATCGCGGCAGTTCCGCTTCTTGGAATCATGGATGCCTCCCAGGCTTATAGTTATTTTGGTAACAAAGCGGTTTTCTTTATACTGGGGGTCTTCATCCTGTCGGCATCCATGATCGCCTGCGGACTCAGCACCCGCATTTCCTTCTGGGTGATGGAACACTGGAGCGAAACGCCCGGACGGTTGGTCACTGCCACCTATTGCTTTGCGGGAATCAGCTCGTGCTTCATGTCCGAACACGCGGTGGCAGTCATCCTGTTTCCCATCATCCATGAAATCGTACAGTCCTTGAATTTAAAACGGGAAAACTCTGTCTTTGGTAAGTCCTTATATTTTGCTATGGCCTGGGGGTGCATCATCGGAGGGGCCATGACCGTGCTCGGTGGCGGCAGAGTGCCCCTGGGCATAGAGATGCTGGAAAAAGCCACGGCCGGGCAACAAACCCTGGGAATTCTTAAATATACTCAGTTGAGTTTTCCGCTGGTGCTACTCTTGTTTGCGGGGGGGTGGCTGGCCTTGAAAATTATGTTTCCTCCAGATATCCATGACATCGAACCAGCTCGAAAAGCGTTGAAACAAAAATCGCTGGTCATGGGACGAGTAACCTTTCAGGAGAAGGGTATTGCCCTGGTGATGGGAGGCACGCTTTTTTGCTGGTTCGGGTATGGCGATCAGTTGGGCATCGCCAACATCGCCATCATTGCCATCGTTCTATTGTTCGTGCTGAACCTCATAACCTGGAAAATGGTGGAAGCTCACATCAACTGGGCCATTGTTCTAATGTACGGAGGCGCCATCTGCCTGGGCGAGGTCATGGCGGAATCGGGCGCGGCGTTATGGCTGGCTGAAAAACTGTTTTCGGGGCTGGTCGAATCGGGACTTGTTTTTCTACTGGTCATGGCGGTGTTGTCCACCCTGTTCACCACTTTTATGAGCAACTCAGCAGTCATCGCCATCCTTCTGCCTACTGCCATCAGTATGGGACCGGCTTATGGTATCGATCCGGTAGTGGCCACCATGACAGTGCTATTACCCAGCAATTTTGCTTTTATTTTACCCATCGCCACCCCGGCCGCGGCGTTGGCTTATTCCTCAAGGTTCTTGACCTTGAAGGATATGATCTGGTCAGGAAGTGTCCTCAGCCTGTTGGGTCTGATTTGCTATGTTTTCCTCCTTCTGGTCTACTGGCCGCTGATTGGTTTTCAATAAAAACGCCGATGAGTTCCGTCAAACAACTTCAGCCCCTTGCACTAAAAAAGAAACTGGATAACGGAGAAGATATTTTTCTGCTCGATGTTCGGGAACCCTGGGAGTTTTCACTGGCTTCCATTGAGGGTTCAGAAAACTTTCCACTGGCAGAGGTCATTGACCGACAACAGGAGTTTATTTTTGAAGAAGAGATCGTGGTGATCTGCCACTATGGAGAACGTTCGCAAAGGGCCGCCATGGAATTGACCGAATGCGGATTCAAAACCGTTCACAATCTGATCGGCGGCATCGATGCCTGGTCGCAGGTGGTAGACGCAAACGTGCCCCGTTACCGCCCCCAAGGCTAGCCCTGTAACTTTTCTAGTAGCACTTGCCGCATAATGTCAATGGGTGCGGACTCACCGGTCCAGAGTTCAAACTGGCGGGCCGCCTGATTGACAAACAGTTCACTGCCGAGAACCACTTTGCACCCGGCAGATTTGGCTTCACGCAAAAGTCTCGTCTCTAACGGATTGTAAACCGAGTCGAACACCACCATACCTTCTTTGAGATCTTTTGCCGGAAACGGGGTTTCATTGACATTTGGGCTCATGCCCGCCGGTGAGCAATTGATCAACACATCTATGTCACGGGTTCCCGCATCACGCGCATGTATCAGTTCGCAGTCCAGTTCCCTTGCCAGGCCTTCCCCTCTTTCCTTGTTGTGTTTATACGTGACCGTCAACCGACCGCCTTTTTCTTTCACGCCAAAGCCGATGGCCTTCGCGGTTCCTCCGGAACCAAGGATCAGGACATTTTTATCCTTTAGCGGTGTACAGGCTTCGAGGGCTGAAATGGCGCCGGAGCAGTCGGTGTTATAGCCTACCCAGTCAGACCCTTCTTTCACCACCGTATTGACCGCGCCGATTTTTCCGGCCGTTTCATCGATGCGGTCCAACAGGGGCATGATCTGTTCCTTAGCGGGCATGGTGACACTCAGTCCACTAAAAAAATCCTTAAAGCGGGTGAAAAATTTTTCCACATTATCGACAAGAAAAGAAACGTAGATGTCCGAAGTTCCTTTTTCCTGGAAAGCCCGGTTGTGAACCAGATACCCCTGGCTTTTCGATACCGGATTGCCAATGACTCCATAGATCTTAAAATCAGGACGGGCTGTGTTGATCCGATAAATATCTTTGAGGGTTTTTGCAGGAATCTGACCGGGGGCGCTCTCCTGCCCGGTCTCAAGACTGCCAAAGGTCAGAAATCCGCCAAACAGGGGGGAAAGGATGCGACTAATTTCTCCCAGGTCTCCCATGCAAAGACCAATCAACTTTTGCTTCTCTTGTCTGGCCCGTTGCAACAGTTCAAACATTTTCAGGTTGTCTGCAAGGTCCCTGGCGTAGGTAACGATTTTGATGATATCTCCCGGCATTTCGCACATGGCTTCATACAGCGGATTGAAATCTTCGGGAGTGTGCGAAAAGTCGTGATAAGAAAGAATGATTCTTGCGGAGTCCCCTTCTTCCAGGAAGGGTTGCAAATATTCCCGGGGCGTGGAAACTTCAATATCCACATAATCGGCTCCAGCTTTCAGGGCATCTCGAAGCGGTTGCAGGCGGTCTTCATCGGAACCTTTAAATTGTCCACCATCAAGTTTGGAGCGGTTAGTAACGATGACCGGCAGGTTTGCCGAATCGAGCAAAATATTCAGGTCGGGAGCATCTATCAAGTCCAGACGCAGTTCCAAAATGTCGGCAACCGCCGAAGCGGACGCGATCTGTTCCTGAGCTTTGGACACGGAGGGCCCAATAATGGGGACACAAATCATAGGGGAATCCTGCAAAATATATTCTCAAACCAAAGGCAGGATAGTAGCAGAATTAAGGCGTTTAAAAAAACAAAACCGCCCATCCCACAAAGTTTCATTTAGAAAAACTTTTATACTGCGGCTTGCTCGGGTGCCTTTCCCAAATTTTCCCCCGCCCCAACCTCCTCGGTTTGCACGAACTGGGTTTGCACGAACGAGGCTTCCACATTCTTGGTCTCTACTTTTGGAGACTGCCCCTGGGTGTGTGAAGCCAACGCCGCTCTGGCCGCGTTCGAAATGCTGACCCGGTCGCGTTGGCCTTGAACCCGTTTGACCGGATTCTTGCTGTTCAACTCCGCTATGCGGGCTTGCCCCTGATAGGTTTTAAAAATCCTGCTGGTAGAAACAATTGCAATATCCATAATCTTTTCCTTTCAGTTAAACGTTGTTTGAAATTTTTGGTTTGATTCTTGGAGGTGTTCCATAACCTTTTAAAAGCACCTGCCCATTTTTCACGTCTTTGATCTTTTCCAGCACTTCGTTTCTCTCGATGTTGAGTTTTTCCTGACAAACGGTTTCCTGTTCGATAATTTTTTCCAAATCGGCTTCAATGCGACGCCCCAACTCTTCGAATTCACCAACCAGCGATTCCCGGGTGGCTTCATCCAGATCACAGGCCAGGTCGGCAATCTTTTGGTCTGTATCATTGAGTCCGGCGATCAACCCTTCCTTGTCCTCGATAATCACTGCCAATCGGGATTCATCCTGATTGTTCACAGCTTCCATTTGCTCTCCCATTTTCTGGAGAAGCCGGGCGCAGGTTTCCTTCTTATGTTTGAGAAGCCTGACAATTTCTGTTTTTTGTTTTTCCATAATTTAATCTCATGCCACCGCGATAAGGGTTTGTATTGTTTTTTCTAAATTGATGTTTTCGGTAAACTTGCGAAAATTTTCTACCCGTATTCTTGTCGAACGCGCCTGCACAACAATTTCGTTTTCCTCAAGGGCCAGCTCACCCAGCTCATCCCGCAAAATGATGCTCAGTCTTTCCGCCAGGTTGGGCAGAATTCCAGTTTC
>JAPKCW010000051.1:0-12005 GCA_028822815.1 Nitrospinaceae bacterium
AGCATAATCCTGCTTAAAGGTATCCAAGGCCTGGACAGGCATTTCTTTAATATCGGGAAACTGATCTAACCGATATCGCAGGAGGTTCAGAAAACTTTCATCGGTCTCCCATTGTAACGGAGGAAGAAGTGAAACAGAAGAAAACTCCAGTAAAGGTGAATCGTCAGTGATCTCTCCTGCACCCTCTAAAAATGGAGACAAACGTTTTCCTTCAGTAATAAAAAAATCCGCGAAATCGAGAAAAGAGTGCACTTTCATTTCCTCAGCAATCTGCCTTATTTGCTGACTGGTTATAAGCGTCTCGAAATAATTTTTATCCAGTACTATCGACTCCCGGCTTCCTACCAGCAGGACGATCCGCGTGAGAAAACTGTTCCAAACCGAAAACTCGGGAAAGACCTGCCGAAACGTGTGAGTGATGGACCGGGCATCTTCCGGCCCTATCAGATGCAAGGGGAGCCATTGCACCAGCAAGCCATTTTCTTTTAAATGGCTCAAAGCCAGTTCATAAAATTCCCTGGAATAAAGGTTCACCACTCCAGCCTGCAGGGGAGACATCGGTTCCATAATGATGACATCGTAAGCAGACTTCGACCATTTCAAAAAAGTCCTGCCATCCTGAATAAACATTTTTGTATTGGATCGGCTTAAAACATCATGGTTCCAGGTGGCAAACCATTTTGAAAACTCCAAAACATTTTTATCAATTTCAACCCCATGAACTTCAGCCCCCGGGAACAGAGAAGCCGTTCCCATAGTGCTACCGGTGCCAAACCCTATCACCAGTACACGCTTTTTGGGTGAGGAGTGCAACGCCATCGGCACGAACCCCATGGCCTGCATATAAGTACTGCCGGAAAACGAGCTGGACACAGTAGCGGTGCTGAATCCATCCAGATATATCGTACGCGCCAGGCTCTCCTTATCCTCCACTACGCTGATGGTGGAATATTCGCCCTCCTTGTAATCCAGCAGGCGTATGCGACCTGCCGGAACATTCACTTCCAGCCGCGCAAAGTTGCCCTGCCCGGCTTTACGCGTTTCTATATCCGGAACCCAAAAACCTTTCCCCGCAACCAGAACAAAAAACACTCCGCCCAAC
Source organism: Nitrospinaceae bacterium (assembly GCA_028822815.1). Classification (GTDB taxonomy): domain Bacteria; phylum Nitrospinota; class Nitrospinia; order Nitrospinales; family VA-1; genus LS-NOB. Next base: position 1,103 of record JAPKCW010000051.1, read on the forward strand.
ACAGTCGCCATGGACAAGGGCCTGAATTCCCGGACTCTTCCCAGGATATAAAAACCAAATAGTATCAATACCGCATAAATCACATAAAGGGATAAACGAATTCCCAAAAGCGGTATGAATACGAAGGGTGTCAGGATGGTTCCCAATACAGCGCCCGCCGTATTGATGGAATAGGTATTGCCCAGGATTTTCCCGACTCCCTCAAAACGGTACGAGTAGATATGATTGGCTAACGGAAAAAGCAGACCAAAGCCAAAAGTGGGAAGAAACATCAGCCCGAATGCGAACAACGAGCGGATCAAAAAGGTTTTGCCGGCAGAGGGTTCCAAACTGTAAAAATAGCGGTCCGCCAGAGAGGTCCACTCGGTCAGGTTGTCCAGCGCGGGAAGCATGGCGATACAAAAAGCACCAATGGCAATTTCAATACCGACAAACTTGAGAACCCGGTGGGACCGCCCCAGCAGTTTGTTTGCGGTCAAGCTGCCTAACGCGATTCCCAGCAAAAACGTGGCAAGGATGAGCGCGAACGAATACAGAGTACTACCAAGCGGGAACACAAGAATCCGGGTCCATAAAATCTGACTGGATAAGGAAGCCATTCCAGAATAGGCAAACATGGCAAAAACCAACACGACAATGGCAGGAGAAACCATCGTATCTTGTTTACGTTTTACCGGTTTAGCTTCGATCTGGATGGAACTGGAATCCACCGCAGCAAAAATTCGTGGACGACCATAACACAGCATAAAAACTACGGCGTTGAGTCCCACCGCGAACCAGGTCGAACCTTGGACTCCCAAAAGGCGGATGGCAAAAAACTGGGTAAAAAGACAGCCAAAAACCGCACCGAAAGTATTGACTCCATACAACCGCGAAACCTGGGTAAAAACCTGCTGTGTCTGATTGTTTGTAGCCCAGCATCCTACCAGCGGTAAAGTAGCCCCCATCAAAAGGGTAGCGGGAAACATCAAGAGTGTACTCAGGAAAAACTCCAGCATATGCACCCCAAAGTCCACCTGCCCACTTTCGGGTAAAATCAAAGGATACAGTTTTTCCAGAAGATCTAATCCAAAAGGAAAACATAGGGCATATAACCCGATCAACCCCTCCAGCAGTCCATATCCGCGAATCAGTTTATCCGGTGCTATCTCAACCCTGGCCAGAACCCGTCCCATAACCCAGGCCCCTGCCGCAAGCCCCATCATGAACGCACACAACACAGCACTCAGCGCATACAAACTGGCTCCGAACACCAGAGCCAAATGCCGAAACCATATCAGCTCATAGCCCAGGCTCGCGGCCCCCGAAGCGAAAAGACATGCATAGGCAATCCAGGGAATTTTATATGAGGGGTGAGTAGTCATAAGAAAGGGGATTTTCCCACAGCCTCACCGATCCGTCAATTTAACGAACAGGTATTGCATCACAATTTCATGAGTGCTATTCTCCTACGATCCTCAGCACTCTAATATGAAAAACCCTTTTACCTTTCTTGACGAAATCATGAAAAACAGGCTCTGCGTTCTTGTTATCTTTTCCCTTTGCGCCCTCACCTTTACAGGGGTGGAAACAGCGTCCGCGCAATCCTCTACAACAGCCTTGAAAATCCCCGACGTTGTAGCTCGGGTAAACGGGGTAGATATCCAATCGAAATATATTGCGTTCAGGCTGAATATGATTTTAAAAAACGTGCCGCGGCCGCTGACCATACGTGAAAAAACCAGTATCGTAAAAGACTTGATCGAAAAAGAAGTCGTGCGGGAGCTGGTCCATCAACAGGGTAAAGAAAAGAATTTGGAGGCGGACTCCGATTTGATCGAAAAAGAGATGAAGGCCCTTCGCGAGCCCTATTCCAGCGATGAAGAATTCGAAAAGGCCCTGAGCGCAAGAAACATCACCTTGCAGGATCTTAAAAACTCCATGGAAGTGGATATCCATGCCAGGCAATTGTTAAATGAGCAAATTAAAGGCAAGATCGACATTTCAGACGAGGATGTCAAAAAATACTATGAGGACAACAAGCAGAAATTCTATCGTCCCGAATCTTTTCGAACCCGCCACATTCTCGCCGCACTATTCCCACCCAAAGCCTTGCGAACCCAGTCCATCAGCGAATTACAAAAAAATCGAGAATATTTCGTGCGCATAGCGGAAGAAAAAATAGACGGCATTATCAAAGAGCTTAAAGAAGGTGCAGACTTTGAAGAATTGGCAAAGGAAAAATCGGATGACGAATCCAGCCGGGATAGAGGTGGAGACCTGGATATCATTTATAAAGGGATTCTCGATCCGGCTTTTGATGAAGCCATCTCAAAGTTGAAACCCGGTGAAATCAGCGAAAAAGTAACAACCCGGTTCGGGTTTCACGTCATCCAACTCATCGAAAAACATCCGCCGGAGCAGGCTCCTTTCGACACAATGGAAAACTCCATTCAAAAATTTCTATTCATGGAAGAAGCCAAAAAACAGGTTGAAGTCTATATCGACGGCCTGAGAAAACAGGCCACGATTGAAACCTTCTTTTAGTCCACGGTTTCTATTTAAGATGAGCGATTCCCTAACGATAAGGGAAGAAGCCAAAATGGAATCCTCCTAATGAATAAAAAAACCAACTATCGCCCGTTGAAAGACCGCGCCCAAAATTTATTTATTTTGTTTATCGCATTGGGCACATTTTTAAACTGTACCGCTTTTAAACACTTTGCCCTTGAAGGTACAGAACGCGATGCATGGCAACTTCCTGCACGGGTGATTCATTCCCTGGGCATCCAACCGGGAGATTATGTTGCCGACTTGGGGTCTGGAAGCGGTTATTTTACAGGTCGATTGGCCCAGACGGTGGGACCCGCCGGTAAAGTGTATGCGGTGGATATTGATGAGAAAATAAACCAGTATGTGGCTAAACGGGTCAAGGAAGAAGGGCATTCTAATGTCGACATAATACTGGCTAAGCTTGATGATCCACGTCTGCCTGAGGGGAGTGTGGATTTAATTTTTTCTTCTAATACTTACCATCACCTGGAAAATCGAACCTCCTATTTTTTAAATGCTAAAAAGTATTTAAAACCATCCGGACGCGTGGCGATTATCGATTTTAGAAAGGAAGCGTACCACCATCATACCGAGAGCCAAGTGATTCAGGAGGAAATGCAAAAAGCAGGTTATCGCTTGGAAAAGGAGTTCAATTTCTTAACCAAACAACATTTTTTGGTATTTTTGAAATGAGGGCTTACCCTTTTATCTGATTTCTTTCAGGTGGTTCAGCACTCGGTCTAGAAGTTCGGAGGGAAAGTATTTTCCTGCCAGGTTTTTCCGGGCGGCGGCCCCTGCTTCACGAAACCTCCGCATTTCTTTTTCATCAGGAAGATCCACCCATTTCACATCATTTTTTTCTAAAACCTTATGGGCTTTCAAGTTGTCCTCCTGAATGAGCTGGACCAGTTCCCGCAGGCACTCGGTTGCGATTTTTTTCACAGCACTCTGATAAGATTGAGGAAGTTTGTCGAATTTCTTTTTGGAGATCAAAACTCCGCCTGTCGCGTACCCCATACGCAGTCGGGTAACGTAATTCACTTTGGTGAACCATTGCAAAGCTAGAGCTCCCTGAGTGGAGGAATAAACCGTATTCACCATGCCCGTTTGCAAAGAGAGCAGGACATCAGTAATGGAAAGGGGAATCGGTTGGACCCCCATCCCTTTATAGGCCTGTTCCACCAACGGATCACCTTCCCACATCCAGGATTTGGACCGGCGCAGATCTTCCACGGAACGAATGGGATGCTGGGAGAAAAAATGTATCCACCCAACCGGCACCCAGCCCAATAACACATAACCTTTATCTTCATACCGGGCGGCATAATAGTCGCTCATTTTGCTATATACGTGCTGGATTTCCTCATCCGTATCAAACAGGAAAGGAAGATCGAGAACCCTCACCTCCGGTAGAATCTGCCCAAGACCCACTCCTGTGAACCCTGCACCATGAAGCTGGCCGATCCTCATTTTACGTATCACGTCCTTTTCATCCCCGGACACACCGCCAGGATAAAACCGAAACGTCACATTGCCATCGGTGGCCTTTTTGATTTTTTCGGCAAGACCACGCATGGATTTCATCCATGAAGATCCTTCAGGAGCCAAAGTGGCAAACTTGATGATATGTTTTTTGCCGGCCTCAGCCGGGCTCACCCCAATGCCGACAAACAACAGCAAAATCAGAAAACGGATGATAGAGGCCTCTTTAAAATAACTCATCGATTTGATCTAGAAGTTGGGTGGCTTTTTTGCGGGCCACCTCATTGGCAAGACGTTGCTCGGGAAACAGATTGGGCGGAGCCTGCAAAACCGCCTGCAATTGCGACTCAAACAACTCTCGGTCCTGATTCTGCACCGCATAGGTTTTGGCAAAAAGCAAACGCACCAGTAAATATTTATTTTCGGTCAACTCCAACGCCTTCTCAAAATGGTGACGGGATTTTTCCGGGTTTCCCCCCAGCATTTTACTGCGTCCCCCATAAAAAGCGCCGAGAAACAAATTGGGTCCAGCATGATGAAAAGCGGGGTTCAATTCATGGACTTTTTTCATCAAGATTTCCAAACGGGGAATGTCCGCAAAAACCTCGACCGAGTCCAGGTTCTGCATCAACCAGCCTCCCCAGCATTGCCCCAGCCAGAATAAAGGCGGCTGGTGTGCAACCTCCACCTCTTTAAGGGCACGAGACCACTCGTCTAAAGAGAGATCTTGCCATTTTTCCCTGCCCGTCCTGATAATAGTCGCACGCAGGGCATAATCCTTACCCCTTGCATATAAAGAAGAGGCTCGACCGGGTTCTGTATCTTCCAAAAAACTGAATGCGTAACCGCAAAAACCTTCGGCGAGGTTTTCCAGAATCCAGGCATTCTCGGGGTCCTGCTTGAGGAGTCCTTCCAGCATTTTCAAGTTGGCGGGGATGGCTTTTTCGGCAAGGACCGGATCGCTTTCCTCCTGCATGGCCAGTATCTGGCTTCCTACCAGCGGCAACGTGGCCTGAACCGCAAAACGGCTGGGAGAACACGCCCCCACCAAACCCAAAACTAAAAATAACAACGCTAAATGGTTCATGAATTAATCTTATCAGAATGATTCAAGTGCAACAACCGAAGCACTAATGTTTTGACATAAAATGGACCATTTGCTACCATCATCATGGATTTAGCCTATCGGGTTGAACCCACCCCGAGGCGGTGACCCCCTGATGTTGCCCCGCCTGTTTTTCAAGAAAAACAACTCTGGAGCCGAGAGAATTGGATACCCCGAGTACCGGCTGGATGAAAAAAATTCTTTTTGGGCTGGGTGCAATCTTTGTCGTAGTGGGAATCATCCGGCAATGGCCCCTGGCGGGAAAAACCTATATGGAGTTTATTGAGGGCAAAGGTTATCTCGCCCTCATGCTGGGTTTGATCATGATAGTACTGGGTTTCTCGGTTCCCTTGTTAATGGGTGATGAAGAAGATTCTTAAAATAACATTAAACGATTTAGGTGCACCATGAGTGATGAAGAAGAAGTAGAAGGGGAAGGATTCGTTTTTAAAGACAGCCGTTCATCACAACTTTCTGAAGACGAGGCCCTGGACCAGGACTCCCAGGCCGAGGCTAAAAAAACCGACCCGGAAAAAGAGCAGGCCACCGGTCAGCCGTTCAAGCTCGATTTTTCCACCTTTATCATGTCCCTGACTTCATCGGCTTTTTATCATCTGGGCGACATCGCCGACCCGGAAACCGGAAAAACCGAAACCAACCTGCCAGCCGTCCAGCAAACCATCGAAATGCTGATCATGCTGAAAGAGAAAACCGAGGGCAACCTTAGTGAAGAAGAAGGAAAGCTGCTGGAACAACTCATCTATGAATTGCAGATGAAATTTATGCAAAAATCGAAAAAATAACATCGCCTTTTCAATACCGATTTTGTTTTACCCTCCGTTTGTGGAATGCTACCCTGCCTGAATCATAAACAAATTTGTACCACGTAGGTTTCAAATCATATGTCCCTCCAAACCGATAAAAACGGAATGTTCATCTATGGCATGACCAGCACCGATGAACTGAGCGGTTTTTTAAAACACAAGTATCCCGAGCACCAAATTCAGCAATCCTACGACTATCTGGTCGAAGCCACCAAAGAAAAAGCCCGCGCCGAAAAAACAACACCACTTCGCATATTCTGGCAACACCTGAAGAAGGTTTTTAATGAAGGCATCCCGCCTCTACAATGTCATAGAGGGTGCGCACACTGTTGCCACACAGGGGTGTCCTGCACCCAACTGGAATGGGACGGCATTCTAAAAAATGCCGAGGAAAACGGCGTCGACCTCAATGTCGTGATGGAACGTTCCCAAAGAACCATCAATAAAGTAAACGAAACCCTTAAATCGAATAAAAAATTGGACCAAGTGGACTGGCATCGACTGGTCATCAATCAGCCCTGCCCTTTTCTTAGTGATGAAGGGGCCTGCGAAGTGTATGAAGACCGCCCATTGGACTGCCGCATGGTCGTAGCGTTTCGAGGCATCTGCGAATCGAAAAAACTCGAACACGCGCAACGCGGTGTGGTGCTGGAAGAAGCGGTGGGCGCCACCGTCATCGCCAAACTCCAGCACGACCAAACCCCGAAAATCAAACGCCGCAAATTTCGCGGCACACAACCGATCAAACTCCTGCAACACTGGCTCATCCTTTGGAAGGAAAAGCACCGCTAGCTACTAACCGCAGGGGCAGTGAGCCATTGCTTTTCTCTTTAAGGGAACGTGCCAATCCTGGCGAACAAGGAGTTGTCTCGGCCTTTTGAACCACTTATTGTCACCCTGAGCTAGTGATATTTGACCTTTGCCTTCTTGTCCCGTAGGGGTAAAAAGCTATTGCTAGTCGGCCGTGCGCCAAGCACCGCCACCGGGAGTGAGGATGCGCAGTCGGTCGCCGGGTTCGGCTTGGAATTGATTCTTCCCGCCCAGGTTAGTTTCACTCCCATCTTTTTTGATGAGCAGGTTTTTTCCCTTTACTCCCGGTCCACCGCCGTCCATACCATAGGGAGCGTAGACCCTTCGTTCTGAAAGTATTGCCACCTTCAGCGGAACGAGAAATTCTATTTCGCGAATCACACCATCGCCGCCATTGAACTTTCCCTTTCCGCCCGAACCTTTGCGGATGGAAAACTTACGCAAGAGAACTGGATAACGCTGTTCCAGAATTTCCGGGTCGGTGATGCGAGTATTGGTCATATGGGTATGCACGGCAGACTGGCCATGCCAGCCTGGTCCCGCCCCTGCGCCTCCGGCAATGGTTTCGTAGTAGGCGAATTGGTCGTTACCAAAAGTGAGGTTGTTCATGCAACCCTGTGAAGCCGCACAAGCCTTGAACGCCTTGAAAATAACATCGGTGATACGCTGGGAGGTCAAAACATTGCCGGCCGCCACCGCCGCTTTATCAGAGGGGGCCAGCAGGGAACCCTCTTCGATTAATACTTCAACGGGTTCCAGACAGCCCTGGTTCAGCGGAATGTTGCTGTCGACCAGACAACGCAGGCAATAGAGAATGGCAGAGAGCGTTACCGCGCGCGGGGTATTCAAATTATTTGGCAATTCCATAGAAGTGCCGGAAAAATCAAAACACGCCGATCCGGAAACTGTGTCGATGCGAACCGTTAGAGCAATGCGGCTGCCCTCATCCATAAAATCTTCCGCTTTAAGACAAACCGTTTTTTCTTTTTTCCCGCCCCATTTTTTTAACAGGGCCCGCACCGATTGCCCGGCATTGTCCCGCAGATGTTTCATATAAGCCTGCACCACTTTAAGCGAGTGCAACTGGACCAGTTCGTTCAGTAGAGTGATGCCTCTATGGTTGGCTGACACCTGTGCTTTCAGGTCCGACAGGTTATCGGCCAGAGTCCGCGTTCCCGCATCTTTCAAAATTTTGGCGATCCCTGATTCCTGAAACTCACCGTTTTGCACCAGTTTAAATGTTTTGATGCAGACGCCCTCTTCTGCAAGGGACTGAGAAAATGGCGGCATGGAACCGGGTGTGCTGCCGCCGATATCGGCGTGGTGTCCTCGGCTGGCAACAAAAAAGATTGTTCTTCCCTTTTGCACAACCGGAGTGATGACCGTGATATCCGGCAGGTGGCTTCCCCCAGTTGCCGGATGGTTGGTGACCCAGACCTCCCCCTCCTCAATGGGATGAGCATTTAATTTAATCTGCTGTCGAACCGCTTCCCCCATCGACCCGAGATGAACCGGCTGATGGGGAGCGTTGGCAACCAGATCCCCTTCCGGCCCGAAAATGGCGCAGGAGAAATCCAACCGCTCTTTGATATTTGTGGAAACGGCGGTGCGTTGCAGAACACGACCCATTTGCTCGGCGATGGACATGAACCGGGAACCGAACAGCGACAATTGCACCGCATCAAGCTCCGTACCGACCGGACGAACGGGCAGTGCTTCCACTTCTATTTCGACATCTCCAAAGGCTGTCACCGTGGCCCTGCAGGAAGGTTCTATCAAAATAGTTGAAGTATCCTGAATGAGAATAACAGGACCTTCCAACTCCTGCCCCGCCGCAAGCGATTCCAACAAATAGACGGGTGTCTCATGCCAACGCCCGGCAAAATAACAGGACTGCCGGGAAAGCGGAACAAAGTTTCGCTTTCCCTTGGGCAGAGGCGGTTGCACCGGGTGCGGCGATTTCCCTTCAGCACGGACCCGGATAGCCTCCACAAGAATATTTCGTTCCGGCGGATTGAAACCGAACTCGCGATGATGCATTTTCCTGAACGATTCTGTAAACTCTTCGTCAGCCGATTCTTTTACCATCAGCGTCGTATCGGAACCTCCGTATCGCATATTCAGGTATCGTTGGACTTTGAGGGTAAAGTTTCCTTTCCGTTTTAATTCTGCGACAGCTTTTTCAGCCAGTACCTGGAGCCTTTGTTGTAAATCCGTTTCTTTTTGTAATGGCACCGGTTCCTCTTTATCGACAGCGACATCGGCCAATCCCATTCCATAAGCAGAGAGCACTCCAGCAAAGCGGCTGATAAAAATTCGCGAAATACCCAGAGCCCTGGCTATGGCACAGGCATGCTGGCCTCCGGCTCCGCCAAAACAGGAAAGGATATGGTCACGCGCATCATGCCCCCGGGAAGCAGTGATTTCGCGAATGGCTCGAACCATATTTTCATTAGCAACTTCTATATAACCGTAGGCGACTTCCTCCATGGACTGCTTTAGTTCGGTTAGGGAATGGATGCGCTGCATTAATCCTGCAAAAGCTTTTTTTGCAGCGGCAGCAGATAAAGGTTGGTCTTCATTCTCCCCAAACAGGCTGGGAAAATGTTCGGGAACGAGCCGCCCCAAAACCAGATTCGCATCGGTAAGAGAGAGAGGCCCTCCGTTTCGGTAACTTGCGGGACCGGGCCAGGCCCCCGAAGACGATGGCCCCACCTGAAACATGCCATTTTCAAATAGCAACCGGGAGCCACCACCCGCCGCCACAGTATGAATATTTAATTGCGGAACGAAATTGGGAATTCCTTGCGCCTCGCTTTCGAACTGCCACTCATAATTCCCGTCAAACCGGGATACATCGGTCGAGGTGCCCCCCATATCGAATCCAATTACAGGAGCACCGCCCGTTGTCTGGGCATAACCTACTACTCCGCCCGCCGGACCGGAAAGAATGGCACGACTTCCACTAAAAGAATCGGCATCCACAAGACCTCCATCCGACTGCATGACAAAAAGGTCTGGCTCCTGATCGCTCCTACGCAGAGGGCGAGCTTGTTCAAGGTGGGCAACATGTTCTGGTTCAAGCTTTTTAGCCGAGCCTCCAGCAAATCCTTCACGAAAACTTTTCAGGTAATTTTGGATATGCGGGTTCAGGTAGGCATCGAGAAAAGTGGTATGGCCTCGGTCCACCAACCGGGCCCTTGGCATGACCTCACTGGAAAGAGAAATATATTGAAACCCTAATTTCACAGCTTCCTGCGCAACCAGTAGTTCATGATCCGGGAAAATGTGGGCATGCATCAAGGCAATGGCAAGGCTCTCAATACCCCGCTGGCGCAAAGCCTGAAGTTGATGGCGAACGGTTTCCCGATCCGGGGATCGCAAAATATTTACGTTAGGTTGTGGGGGAATCGTATTGGTGAGTTCTTGAACCGGGTGGACCCGCTCGTTAATTTCCACCACCGCTTCATAAAGCGGTTCCGGTTTAATTATTTTTAAATCAAAAATACAGGGCCGGTTTTGTTTTCCGATTTGCAGTAAATCGCCAAAACCCTTGGTGATGATGAGGGCGGTGCGGGCACCCTTACGTTCAAGAAGCGCGTTGGTGGCAACGGTTGTCCCCATTCGAATCCACTCGATGGAATCATGCGGGATGCCCCCGGTTTTCCGGCCGGATACTTCCTGGATAATTCTACGAATGCCCTCAAGAGGTGCATCGGGATAATGATCCGGGTTGTCTGAAAGGAGTTTGAGGACTTTTGGGCCTTTGGGAGTTTCGGCGTAGATATCCGTAAAAGTTCCACCTCTATCGATGGAAAAGCGAAACTTATCGGGATCTGCCATGTCGGAAGGCCTCAGAATGATAATCTACTAAATGTAAATCACCCCAGCCCCGTGATACTTCTTCATTTGCCTCGTGCCCCGAAGCGGGTACTTTAAAAATAGGGAGCTAAGCCTCTATTAAGCCGAGACAACTCTTTGCTAGCGAAAGAAAGCTATTGCAATTTGAGTCCAGCGTCACGCTGGCACCTAGTGGTCTTTGAGAAGATCTACCGAAAGGCCTTCATAGGAGAGGAACATTTTAAGTCCCAGTCGCATAATGGCCGAGTTCAGGTCCAACACCTCATCGCGTCCACCCCCAAAAAGAACA
>JAPKCW010000245.1:0-2559 GCA_028822815.1 Nitrospinaceae bacterium
CAGACTGGATATACCTTTTGGGTGACAGGGTTGTTGCCAGATGCTCGGTGGCGGCAAAGGTGTTGAGAGCACTTTTTAAGCCATTGCCGGAATATATCGACATCTCTTTTTGGTTGGGGAGCGTTAAGAAAGCGGTGGTGATATTGTGCCCTGTTTCTTCGCTGCCTACCGCCAGAACCTGGAAATCATTTTTTGTCGTGGTCTGAGTTTCCGGAATAGACGCTTCGAGGTTTAGAAGGTCCGCCACTCTTGTCACCCCTTTTTTTTGTAGCGATGCGATTTTATTTTTAAGTTTTTTGTGCGTTGTGAGTGTCGATAATTTTTGTTGCAACAGCGCGAGGCGGATTTTAAGCAGGATCCATTTATCGCCAACCGCCGTGAGGAGAGGGGTCAGCCCCATTGATTTGGCAGAGGCAGAGGCATTGAGGTCGCTCTCCACAGTATTGATATAAAGCGAGTATTTTCCGGGAAAGCGGGATACTAAATGTCGTGCCTGCAGGATGGCGGTCTCGTCTCCGCTTAAGACCCACAGGGTATCTTGAAACGGATCGTATTCCAGACGGAAGAAACGGTCTCCATCCGCATCGAAGATGGCTCCGGCAATTCTTTTTCTTCCAGACTCTGCGGATTTTTGGTTTGCCCGGCCCAATTGAAAAAGTTTGACGACGGCTTTATGGGAATGGAAAAGTCCGGCGGGTTTCAAGATCATGTCTGCGGTGATGCGGGGGCAGCCTTCAAGGTCACCGACTCCAGAGCGCAGGTTTACCGCGCCATTTTTTTCTGCGTTGACTTCTAATACTTTGCCGACTCCGGCTTCCTTAAAAATTTGCGCGGCGATTCCTGTGAGAGCTCCAAAAGCGGGGTCAACAACCAGAATGAGGGCTTTTAAAGTATCAGGAGAATCGATCCAGGAGTTTTCAGGAAGTAGGGAGAAATGCTGAAACAGTGCCAACGCTTTTTGTTGGCAATCGGTTCTTCCTCCTTTCAGGGGAAGTTTTTTAATTGCATCGAAGTTTTGTTTGAGCAGGTTACGGGTCAGGTCGATATCGTCAGAAGGTAACGGCTTCATGCCATGAAAAGGCAGGAAAAGCTTTATCCCATTTTGGTCTTTAGGGTTGTGGGATGCTGTGACCATAATGCCGCCATCGGCTCCATTATGTAGCATGAAAAGAGGCACCAGGGGAGTCGGTACTACACCCAGAACCATGGCCTCACCCCCCGCTTTGCGGACACCCCGAACTACCGCTTCAGTAAAGTTGCCGGAAGTATCTCTGGGATCCCAGCCGATGACGATGGTTCTTTTTTTTGGCGCAGCCGATTTTTTCTGGTTTTTGACGTAGCAATAGACGTAAAGCTCCATAAACTCTTCGGTGATCCAGCCCTTTTCAAGAAAAATTTGTAGCGGAGTCGACCCCCGGCATTCTGAATCTTTTGCCGATTTGGTTTCCCGGCGAATCCCATCGGTACCCTGCAGGCGGTCGGGTACAACTGTTTGCATTGGGATCGTTTTAGGTTTCATGCGAAATTTTGGGTTCAAAAAAATGAGTGGATTTCAAAGGTCTTTTCGTAGCCGACAGATTGTAACATAGGGGCCATCGGTGAGCCACCGGAGGCAATGGACAATAGCTCGTTGAGCCGAGAAAAACGGTTTCTCGCCAGAAAAAGCGATTGCAGGCTAAAGGGTTTTTGCTGGATTTTGATTTTAGGGAGCGTTAAGCTAAGCCTATCCAATTAAGCAGTAGGCAGGCCAACTATAGGGAATTTATAAGGATTGGACTATGGCTTATAATACTTTTGTAAAAAAGGAAACGGTTAACGCGGTAATTCGAACATCGGGGGAAAAAATAGAAGGAAAGATTTCCAAACTTCCGCATAACCGCCTCCTGGATATGTTGAATCAAGGGAGAGGAGAGTTTTATCCCAGTTACTGATGCGACGGTTTACTGCCTGGTTACCGGAAATGTTTTATTTAAATCGGAGTTTTTGGCTGTCAATAAGCAGAATATCATTCTCATCGCTGACCATTTGGTCACTTCCCCTCAATAGGCGCCGGGCAATACCCCTACGGGGCATGAGGGCAAATGAAAGTTGCCACGCGCACGGAGGAAATGGGCAATAACTCTATTTGACTAGCAAAGAGTTGTCTTGGCTTGACGAGTTGTTGTACCCCTTCGGGGCATGAAGGCAATGGTCGAATATCACGCTATCTGCTGCTAAGAAACTAGCTGTCAAAGCGGATTTTGGCCCTTTTCATCCAGTGTTTCTCATCGAACCGTTGGTTAAAATATTCTTCAAAGCGGATTTCATTTTCTGACAAGGCTTTGCCGTCAACCCACTGCGAGAGTTTAGAAGAAGAGGGAAGGTCGGGTGTTTCTTTTTCTTCCCGGTCATTTCCAAGTTCGGCATGAATATGCAATTCTTCAAGGATTGAGTCCGCTTTGTTTTCCTTCGTTGTATTTTTTTTCAAAATGCTTTCTATCAATTTATCCACTTCCAGCACTAGATTGAATTCCGAAACATAATCAAGGAGTTCCAATTTCTGCAGCTTTTTTATGGAGA
>JAPKCW010000052.1:0-11946 GCA_028822815.1 Nitrospinaceae bacterium
GCCTTCGTTGGAGGGAATGACTCCATCGCTGATTAAAAATACCGAGGCGCGGGCATGGTCGGTCAGCACTCGAAGAGAGACATTCACCTCATCCTGCTTGCCATATTCTTTGCCTATGATACGGGCCGCCTCAGTGATGATAGACATCATGAGATCGGTGTCGTAATTGGTGGTGCGGCCCTGAACGACAGCGGCCAGTCTTTCCAATCCCATCCCCGTGTCGATACAGGGATTAGGAAGCGGAGTGAGTTTGCCGGATTCATCCCGATCGTATTGCATGAAAACTAGATTCCAGATTTCCAGGAATCGGTCGCAATCGCAACCGACCTTGCAGGAAGGCTGTCCACAACCTACCGTTTTACCTTGGTCGATAAATATTTCCGAGCAGGGGCCGCAGGGGCCGGTGGGACCCATGGCCCAGAAGTTATCCTTTTCCCCCATCTTGTATATCCGCTCACGCGGCATTTTCACTTCATCGACCCACAGGTTGAAGGCTTCGTCATCATCCTCGAAGACAGAAATGTATAAACGGTCCCGGGGTAGTCCAATCACATCGGTTAAGAATTCCCATGCAAACTGGATGGCTTCTTTTTTGAAATAATCTCCAAACGAAAAATTGCCAAGCATCTCAAAAAAAGTGTGATGCCGGGCCGTGCGCCCGACCATTTCCAGGTCATTGTGTTTTCCACCGGCGCGAACGCATTTTTGCACCGATACAGCGCGGTTATAATTTCTTTTTTCCTCACCCAGGAACACATCTTTAAACTGCACCATTCCCGCATTGGTGAACATAAGGGTTGGATCATTTTTTGGGACCAGTGAACAACTGGGCACAACCGTGTGCCCCCGATCTTCAAAGTATTGCAGGAATTTTTTTCTGATTTCGTCGCCGGTCATAATTTAATCGGGATGTATCCGGTAAGAGTTAAACGACACCTGCCTTGAGGATATCATGTAGATGAATGATTCCTTCTATTTTCTGGTCATCATTGACCACAACCAGGGAGGTGATGGAATGGTCCTGCATAATTCTAACGGCTTTAGCCGCCAGGGTATCCTTTAAAATAGTTTTGGGATGGCTGGCCATCATATCCTTTGCGCGGGTTTGGGAGATGTCTTTTTTCTTTTCAATCAGGCGCCGTAAATCCCCATCGGTAATGATGCCGAGAAGTTGGTCCTGATCTCCGACTACCAGAGTTGTTCCCAATCTTTTGTGCGAGATCTCCTTGAGTACCTGGTAGATGTCAGCATTTTCTTTTACCTTGGGGATATCCTCCCCAAAATGCATCAGGTCATCGACCAGGGTGAGCAGTTTCCGACCGAGACTGCCGCCAGGATGGTTGAGTGCAAAATCCTCTTCCTGCACTCCGCGAAGTTCCATAAATGCCATGGCAAGTGCGTCACCCATTGCCAAGGCGGCTGTTGTGCTGGCGGTGGGAACCAGATCTTTTGAGCATGCTTCTTCTTTAACGCTAATGTCGAGAATATAATCGCTTCGTTTTGCCAGGGTGGACTCCCTATTTCCCGTCATTCCTACCAGTGTGCAATGGATGCGATTAAAAACCGGGAGCAGTTTGACAATCTCTTCCGTTTCCCCACTGTTGGAAATGGCAATCACCGTATCCCCTTTAGAAATCATTCCCAGGTCTCCATGGCTGGCTTCTGCGGCATGCAGAAAAAGGGTGGGCAGTCCGATGCTTGCAAACGTGGATGCGATTTTTCTCCCAATCAGTCCGGATTTCCCAACCCCTGTGACCACCAGGTGTTTGCATTGGTTCAGGTGGCGCACGACCTCGACGAATTGGGAATCGATCCTGCTTTCCAGTCCCGCTACAGCCTGGCTCTCAATGCTGAGAACCCTGCGGGCGGTTTCAATGATCAACCGGTCATCCTGATTTTCCGATGAATTTTTCAAGGCGCGCATTTTTGTGTGGGGTCCAATTTAAGCCTTTTAATTCAATTAGTTCATAATCATAATAGAGTTTTATGATAACACAATTAATTAGACACGGTAAAGCCGCGACTTTATACTTGGTCAGCATTTTTCATATTTAAAGGGCAACTATGAGCAAACCTAAATCCCTCTACCTGATAGATGGTTCTTCCTACATTTTTCGGGCCTATTATGGTATCCGGCAATTTTTGTCGACATCAAAAGGATTTCCCACCAATGCCCTGTACGGGTTCATCAATATGTTGCAGAAAGTGGTGAAAGACGAAAAGCCAGATTACCTGGCGGTGACTTTCGACAGTAAGGAAAAGACTTTTCGTCACGAAATGTACGCCGATTACAAAGCCAATCGGGAAGCGCCTCCTGAAGACCTGGCAAAACAATTCCCCTTTTTTGAACCTCTGGTCCAGGCCTTTAATATTCACAGTGTCCGGGTTCCAGGGTTTGAAGCCGACGATATTATGGGAACCCTGGCTAAAAAAGGCACGGAAGAAGGTTTGCAGGTAGTCATAGTCAGCGGCGATAAGGACATGATGCAGTTGATTGGTCCGGATATCCGCATGCTCGATACCATGAAAAATAAATGGTTTGATATAGAAGGTGTGGAGGAAAAATTTGGTGTGCCCCCAGACCGGGTGATTGAGGTGATGGGTTTGATGGGCGATTCCAGTGATAATATTCCCGGAGTTAAAGGGGTGGGCCCCAAAACTGCCACGGAACTCATACGTAAATTCGGTTCCATAGATGCGTTGTATGAACGGATCGACGAAGTGGACAAGCAAAAACTCAGGGAAAAACTTGTTCAGGATAAAGAGATGGCGCTACTCAGCCGTCAACTGGTGACCATCAATACGTCTATGGAGTTGGAGTTTAAACTTGAGAACCTTAAGCTCAAGCCCCCCAACAATACGGACCTGAAAAAACTGTTTTCTGAATTCGAGTTTTCCTCCTTGCTCGGAGAATTGGAAGATAGTTCCGAGCCTACCCCCATTGCGAGTTCTCCAGCTATTGCAAGCCGGTATGAAACCATTCTCACCAAGGCCGATTTTGAGCGATGGCTCAAACAATTAAAGAAGGCAAAAATTTTCGCGTTGGACCTGGAAACCACTAGCTTACATCCGGTCCAGGCCCGGATGGTGGGGATTTCGCTTTGCTGTGAACAAGGAGTGGCTTGCTACATTCCGTTAGCCCATCGCTATTTAGGGGTTCCCGAACAATTGCCTCTCGATTGGGTTATCAAGAAACTCAAGCCACTACTTGAAGATCCGAAAATTAAAAAAGTTGGCCAGAATATCAAATACGATTTGATTGTGTTACGGAATGAAGGAATTAATCTCAAGGGCATCGCCTTCGATACCATGCTGGCTTCCTATATTTTGAATCCTTCCGGCAGGAGGCACAGTATGGATGCTTTGGCCCAGGATTATCTAGACCACACCACCATCAAATATAAGGATGTGGTGGGCACCGCGTCCAAAGAGATCGGGTTTGATGAAGTGGATGTCGAGCGAGCGACCGAGTATGCGGCGGAAGATGCGGATATCACCTGGCGACTTTATGAAAAACTTTTCCTTCTTTTGCAAGGCGATGACCTTCAGCTTTTCCAGGATTTGGAACTGCCCCTATTAGAAGTCCTGGCAGAGATGGAAATCCACGGGATGAAACTGGATAAAAAGCATTTGCAGAATCTTTCCACGATCATAACGGAAAAGATCGAAGAACATAAAAAGAATATTCATTCCATAGCCGGGGAGGTGTTCAATATCAATTCTCCTAAACAACTTTCGGTGATTCTGTTTGAAAAACTGGGACTGCCGGTCATCAAGAAAACCAAGAGCGGCTATTCGACCGATGTCACCGTATTGGAGCAATTGTCCGAAGAGCATGAGCTTCCTGAAGTTGTATTGGCCTACCGGCAATTGGGCAAACTCAAGTCCACCTACGTGGATGCGTTGCAGGATGAAATATTCAGTAAAACGGGAAGGGTTCATACTTCATTCAACCAGACGGTAGCAGCTACCGGGCGGTTGAGTAGCAGCAACCCAAACCTGCAGAACATCCCAATTCGTACCGAAACGGGACGCGAAATCCGCAAAGCGTTTATAGCGGAAGGAAATAATTACCTGCTTTCGGCGGACTATTCGCAAGTAGAGTTGAGGGTTCTCGCCCACCTTTCCGGAGATGAAGCTTTGATTGAAGCGTTTCAAATGGGTGAAGATATTCACACCCGTACCGCTTGCGAAATTTTTGGGACGACCCCGGATCGTCTGGATGCGGAATCCCGAAGAATGGCTAAAGCGGTGAACTTCGGTATCGTTTATGGTTTGAGTGCTTTCGGTCTCTCCAGGCAGTTAAAAATTTATCCTAAGGAAGCTAAAAAATTCATTGATCAATATTTTGCGCTTTATAAAAAGGTCAAAGTTTATATGGAGGAAACTGTAGCCAAGGCAAAAGAAGTTGGTTATACCCAGACTATGATGAATCGAAAACGCTATATGCCAGACCTTAACAGTCAGAACCGGCAACTGCGGGAGGCGGCAGGAAGGGTTGCGATCAATTCCCCGGTCCAGGGAAGTGCGGCGGACCTGATCAAACTGGCGATGATTCGATTGGCACAACAAATCAGCGAGAAAAAACTAAAATCCCGAATGATCTTGCAAGTCCATGATGAGCTGGTGTTTGAATGTCCGAAAGAAGAAGAGCAGGAAATGCGGGCTCTGGTTAAAAAGGAAATGGAAGAAGTGGTCCAGCTTAAAGTCCCATTGGTAGTGGATATGGGGTGGGGCAAAAACTGGAATACCGCCCACTGCTAGCCCCGGCCAAGCGGCCGGTGGCAATGTTGCGGTGACGCTTATGTGGCCGCCAAAAGTGCTGGGTTAGCCGTGGAGGCAATGGGCAATGACTCATTGGGCCGAGATAAAACTATTGGGAGCATGAAAATGATATTGCAGATTACCAGCGGAGGTACTCCGCATTGACTCAGGAGCGATTACAATTTGGTCGTGAAGGCGAGTCGGCCGCGTTGACCTTTTTAAAAAAGAAAGGTTACCGGATTCTTGAAAAAAACTTCCGCGCTAAAGTGAGTGAAATAGATATCATAGCCGAGCAGGCCGGGGTGAACGTTTTTATTGAAATCAAGGCGCGAGCGGGTCATGAGTTTGGTCATCCTTTTATGGCCATAACACCGGCAAAGCAGCGAAAAATTATCCAAACCGCTAAAAGTTTCCTTGCCAGGAAGAGAATCTCGGACAGACCTATGCGGTTCGACGTGGTGGCCTTGACATCCGATACGCCGGGTTCATGGAAAATCGAACTGCTCGAGAACGCTTTTCAGGTTTGACCCTTTATCGTGTTTACTCACACCGGGGTGTCTGGAAAACTGTGGGGGCAATTATTTTTTTTAGGACTAAAAGACCGATAGTAAACAAAATTGTAGAGGGAAGCCGCAAACCAGAGGAAATTTTGCAGGGAAATTTGCGACTTTCTTGTATTTCTGGCATCTATATGAAGAATAGAGGGTTATTGTGGTATTAGTAGCAAAACTGACTTTACAGGAGACAATCCTTTGAACTTTATAAAACGTTTTTTCACGGGTATGAAGCAGGAAGCGGAGCCGGTAACATCGGTGATCGCGGAAGAGGTTGAAAAAAGTACTGTGGTTTCTCAACCTGAACCCGAACCCCAACCTGAAACAGAGGCGCCGTCAAATTTCCCCCTAGAACGTAGTGTACTCCAAATCCCGGCTATTTCTGAAGGTGTTTTCCCAAAAGATTCCGACGAAGTTTTAATCAAGGCGCAACCTTCTCCAACGGGGGATCAATGCCTTTTCACCGTTAACCGTCCCTTGATGACGGGGAATTCCTGGTTTTTCTCGGATTTTGAAAGCGCGATGGAATCTTCCCTCGCTGAAGCTCTGTTCTGCCTGGACGATGTGGAAACCGCTTTAGTATGTGAATCCACCGTGACGGTCACCCGCAAGGATAAAACCCTGGTGGATTGGCTTCCTCTGGCTAAGGAAGTCGGTACGGCAATCCGGGATGCACTGGGGGCGGGTAAAGGCCTTATCGCTGAAAAAATCATTTCTAATCTGCCTTCTGAAGAAGAAATTCGTGAAGGAATTCAAAAAGTAATTGATACCGAGGTGAACCCGGGAGTGGCCGGGCACGGCGGAAACATTAGCCTGCTTGCTGTTAAAGGAAATTCAGTCACCATACAAATGGGCGGAGGATGTCAGGGGTGCAGTGCCGCCGATTTAACCCTCAAACAGGGGATTCACACCTCATTTAGAAAGGCCGTACCTATGGTGGGTGCGATCTTCGATGAAACCGACCATACAGCGGGTTTGAACCCGTATTTTTCCTGAGGGGAAACCATGCCGAGAGTCAACACGTTTAAAGTCAAGGTGCAAACCGGTCAGCAGGGGATGTCTGAGCCGGTTCATTTCAATTTCAATAATCATAAACTGCCTTTTGACAATGTGGAAGGGTCTGCGGAGTCCGGAAAAGTTTTTGAGGGAAGTTTTGATGTGAACAGTTTTGCCCATAGTTTGACTTTAGTTGGTCCGGAGTCCGGGAAATGGGAGATAGAAAAAATTACCATCGAGTTGGATTGCGAAAATGAGAAACCCTATACGGTCCAGTTTGGTGCGGTCACTTTGGATGACAAGACTGAAGTGAATATCTGGCAGGATCCGCCTATTCTGGCTTTTGATGTCTGACCACTAGGCGTGGGGCCAGTGTGCGTGAAATTTTTCCTTAGCCATCGTGCCCTGAAAGGGTACCAGCGCTTTTTTTGGTGAGCAAAGAGTTGTCTCGGCATGATGACGGTTGCCCCGTTGACAGGGGAGGAGTTATTGTTAGTTGCTACTGGCGGCTCGCAGGTGGCGTGCTTCCCTGCGGGTGAAACGGGCGTGCAGATCGCCCAGCAAAATATAATCTTTGACGGTGGTTTCAACCGGAACATAATGTTTGGATATCCAAGCTCTCAGTTCTCCGGTTTTGGTCTTGAAAATTTCTTTTGGCACAATGATATTGAATAACAGCTCGTCCCTTTTTCCCCGTTCCTCTTCAATTCTAAATCGCTCCTGATCCCGTTCCGACCAGATGTGAACAGAAATTTCATCATGTCCCTTTTCGGGAATGGTTCTGATTTTAAATTTCCTTCCTTTCTCCAACTTCCCATAAACCCCATTTCGTACGTTGTAAAAAGAGGTGAGAATATCGTTGAAAGCACTCCCGGGAGGAATCTCATTTTGTCCTGTTTCCACTAAGTCTTCATCCACATGGACCTGCCAGGAATGCGATTGATTGTCATAATCGAACTTATGCCGGGTAGTTTCCACCTGACTGCCAATGGTAACCTGCCGCAGGAAAGTTTTGGGCCGGAGTTTTTTGCCGTTATCAATGATTTCGAATTCAGTCTTGTAAAAATGCTTGCGGTAGGATGTGAAAAAACCAATAAAGCCCTTGGTGCTGGCTTCCAGGACTGAAAAATATTTTCCATGCTCCTCAAAAAAGCTCACTTTGGCAGAGGCGGCGTTTTTAAACCACAGGAAACTGATGTCGTAATATAGGGTTTCTCCGGCAAACCGGGTTATTTTTCCTGCAGGGAGGAAGTTATTATATTCGCCCAATGTTATCGGTTTTGCCAATTTTGCTTCCAGGGCATAGGTGGTTGGGCAAAAACTGGTGAAGATCAAGCCGAAAAGGAGAATAATCAGGAAAGGATGACGTTGTAGAGCGTTAAAACTCATATTTTCGGGCAGAAAAAAAATAAAAAAAAGTTGTTATTTTTTTTAATATTATTTTAAAATAGGAAACGGTCAGTTTATCGAACCATTAGCCCTTTTGGGGCAATTTCTTATTAGTCGTTGTACCACTAGAAATATTACCTTATGCCAGTAGAAACATTACCTTTTTCGCCGGGAATTATTGAGGAATCTGAAGGGGAAACCCGTCGGGCCTATCTCCCGCTCTATAAAATTATTATGTGGGACGATAACGTCACCACTATGGAATTCGTTATTCGGGTTCTGATCAAAATGTTCAGCAAAGATTATTCGACCGCGGAAAAGCTGATGTATGAAATTCATCTTCATGGCGCAGCCCTTGTCGAGACTTTGCCGCTAGAGCAGGCTGAGTTTAAAGTAGAACAAGTGCACACTGCCGCCGCTATGGAAGAATTCCCTTTCACCTGCACCATTGAGCCCGCCTGATTAAGATAAGTTTTTTTACCCCTGCCTTTTTTCCATGGCAACGTAGTCCCTTTTAGGCGAGCCTAGATACAACTGTCGCGGACGGCCAATCTTGAACTGCTTGTCTCCATGAAGTTCCTTCCATTGGGCGATCCAGCCTGGTAAACGGCCTATTGCGAACATAACTGGAAACATATTGACGGGAATGTTCAGGGCTCTATAAATCAAGCCCGAATAAAAATCAACATTGGGGTAAAGTTTTTTCTCAATAAAGTAATCGTCCTTAATGGCGATCTCTTCCAGTTGCAATGCGATATCAAGAAGTGGTTCCTGAACTCCCGGTTTGTTGAAAATTTTATCGGCCAGCTTTTTGATGATTCGGCTACGAGGGTCAAAGTTTTTATAAACTCGGTGTCCAAACCCCATTAGCCGGAAAGGATCGTTAGGATCTTTGGCCTTTTGCACGTACTTGTTAACATCTCCCCCATCATCATGAATATTTTGCAGCATTTCAATTACGGCCTGGTTTGCGCCTCCGTGAAGAGGACCCCACAAGGCATAAATCGCGGACGACACCGATGCAAACAGGTTGCACATGGAACTTCCAACCAGGCGAACGGTACTGGTGGAGCAATTTTGCTCGTGGTCGGCATGCAGAATCAATAAAACGTCCAGAACTTTGGCAGCGTCTTCATCTATCTCATAGGGTTCGCAGGGAAGGGAAAACATCATTTTCAAAAAGTTTGCGGAATAGCTCAGAGTATTATCAGGATATTGGAAGGGTTGGCCGATGGATTTTTTATAACTGTACGCCGCAATGGTTGGCAGTTTTGCCATCAGCCGGTGGATGGCGATTTCCACCTCATGTTCGTTTCTGACGTCTAATTCGTTTTGATAGAATGTTGCCAGGGAGCCAACGATCGCACTGCATACTGCCATGGGATGCGGATTGTTGGGGAATCCATCATAGAGATTCTTAATGGATTCATGAACCATGGAATGGTGTACCAAGTGGTACTGAAAGTAGTCGAGTTGCTCACGGGTTGGGAGCTCACCGTAGATGAGAAGACAAGCGGTTTCGATAAAGGAGCTCTTCTCGGCGATCTGTTCGATGGGATAACCCCGGTATAGCAGGATTCCTTTTTCTCCATCCAAATAGGTGATCTGGCTCTGGCAGGACCCTGTACTCATATATCCTGGGTCAAAAGTAATCAGTCCTGTGGTCGTTCTCAGAGTGGAAATGTCTATGGCTTTTTCTCCACAGGTGCCTTCTAGAACCGGGAACTCATAGGTTTTTCCCTGATAGGTGAGTTTGACGGTTTCTGCCATGGCTATCCTCCGGTTATATTGGGTTCCGGGTGTTCGTTAAGGTTAGGAATTGCAAAGCCTCCGTTACTCTGTATTATAAGCCCTGTTGGTGGGTTTGAAAAATTTTGTTTTTTTAGGATAATTCGTGATGAAAAAAAATGGACTTTTATATCTGATGGTTGCGGGAATTGTTCTGGGAATTTTTTGCGGGTGGATGTTTGGAAACAAGATGCTGGCGGTGGAGTGGATCGGCGAGATGTTTCTGGATGCCTTGAAAATGTTGGTGGTGCCCTTAATCATTTCTTCGATGATCGTTGGCATTGCAGGTTTGGGGGATATCAGGAAGGTAGGCAAGACCGGCTTTATTGCATTGTCCTATTTTTTGATAACCACTTGCATTGCAGTGGGTATCGGATTGGTAATGGTCAACATTATTGAGCCGGGTGTCGCTGTCGAGATGACGGTGGAGCAAGTGCCTGACAAAGTTGTGGGCAAGGAATCTGTCAGCATCACTGACATTCTTAAAACTTTTGTTACACCCAACCTGGTGCAATCCATGGCGAATATGGAGATTCTTCCACTCATCATGTTTTCCCTGGTGTTTGGTGGAGTATTAACCACGCTGGGTGAACCGGGTAAACGGGCGATTGATTTTTTTGATACGGTCAACGTTGCGATCATGAAGATCGTCCATCTGCTTATGTATTTCGCGCCGATCGGAGTTTTTGCGTTAATTGCGTCCAAGCTGGGTGCCGCTGGCGGGGGTGACCTGTTTCTGGCTGAGTTGGCAAAAATCGGCAAATATGTCACAACGGTGGTCTCTGCGCTTTTGATTCACGGATTTGTGATATTGCCGGTTATTCTTTATGTGATAACAAGAAGGAACCCCGTAACTTATTTTAAAAATGTATTGAGCGCGCTCACAACGGCTTTTTCAACAGCGAGCAGTTCCGCTACCTTGCCGATTACCATAGAGTGTGCCGAGGAAAACAATCGGATTTCCCGGAAATCCTGTCTTTTTGTCCTGCCGTTGGCGGCTACGGTGAATATGAATGGCACGGCTCTTTATGAGTCGGTTGCAGCCATGTTCATTGCGCAAATGCTGGGAATTCAACTGGGTTTGGGAGACCAGATGATCATATTTCTTACGGCAACGCTGGCCGGCATAGGCGCGGCGGGAATTCCGGAAGCCGGACTGGTCACCATGGTGATGGTACTTCAGTCTGTCGGGCTTCCTCTTGAGGGGATTGGCATGCTTCTTTCGATAGACTGGTTTCTGGATCGGTGCCGGACTACTATTAATGTTTGGGGAGATTCCATTGGTGCCGGGGTATTAGATAATTTAGAAGAAAAGTGGGTAGAGAGGGGAGGCAAAAATTGATCACATTGGCGTTGGCAGGAATAGTCATAGGTATTCTTTCTTCGGGTACCGGACTGGGAGGGGGCTTTCTGGTGGTTCCCCTCTTGATCTTCCTGGGCCGGGAGGCCAAACTGGCGGTAGGCACAGCCTTCATTTTTATTATAATGACGGCGATATCTTCTATTCTAACGCATTACCGGTTAGGAAATATTGACCTTAAAACCGGATTGATTCTAGCTCTGGGAGGTGTGATCGGCGCACAAATCGGGCCGCACCTACTGCAATACGTGTCCGATCAGAATTTCAAACGCATGTTTTCCGTGCTTCTGGCGATCACGGCAGTCTGGGTTTTTGTGGACTCTTTTGGTAGCTCCAAAGGATAGGTCAAGAGCCGTCTTTATCGCAGGTGCCACGTACCAGCCGGACGGCAAAGGGGCCTTCCCCGAACTTGTTGATCCAGCTGGAACGGCCTTTGACCAAGCTGAACAGCATGGCGCGCTCGCCATTGACTGTGTCTGTCCAGGTGCAATCTGCGCACTTGGGCTCGAACTCCGCAGGAATATGAATTTCAGTATTTCCAAAATCTCGCTGGCTGAAACTTTTGTCAAAAATGGTTTTAATATCTTCCAGCTTTGGCACCCTCCAGTCGTTAAAACCGCCAAAGTTTTCCGTGTTTTTTTCATCGGCAAATTTTATGGCTTTTTCCAGATGAATCCATTTCCCCATTAACTGCCGTGAATCTTTCTTAAACCAGGTCAGACCGGTTTGGTTATCCGTGATGGTATCGTTTCCATTGTCTATGAATCGGGACATGGTGAACCTCGTTTTATTGTTATAGCACCATTGTAGCAGAGTTTGATGGGAGTAGAGTACTCGCCTGATGGCTTTAACTATTTGTTGCGGGGGCCGGGGGGAAAGCATAAAAAAAGGCCGATAGAAACGAGTTCTATCGGCTTTTTTCCTCAGGTGAGGTTTGAAACTTTTTTATTCTTTACTTGACGCTCTGGTTCATGGTCGCGTGGTTTATTTCGCAATTTGCGTTAGAAACCAGGTTTTCTTTCATGAAACCCTTGCGGTTCTGGTTCATTTGACTACGATATGCACCATCAGAGTTGTCGCCATTACAATCGCCGG
>JAPKCW010000246.1:0-2548 GCA_028822815.1 Nitrospinaceae bacterium
TCCATATCTCCGCTCACTTCTCCCGAAGTCATATACTTGACCAACTCGGCCTCTTTGGCACCCAAACTTTCACAGCAGTGCAACATGACCGTTACCGGATTGACCCCGCACATCGTGATCTTTTCTGACCGTACTGTTTCCCACAAACCGACCGGGTCCCGGTTTTGTATGCAGGCAATGGCCTTTTGGTCTTTGGCACTGGCCGCATCATGAGATTCGTAATGCGTCATATCCGAGCTGGCAACCAGCAAAACCGACCGCCCCAGCCGGTTGACCGCCCGCACAATTCCCTCGCTGAGCACTTTGCATGTTGAAACTTTCAACCGCATAAGGCAAATAGGAACAATTTGAAATTCTTTTTTAAAATATTGCAGAAACGGCAATTGGGTTTCCAGGGAATGCTCGAACCGGTGCGCCGAAGAGTCCGGTTTCGCGATAGCTGTTTCCTCGCAAATGGCGTTTGCCAGTTCCCGGTCGATGGCAATATCACCCATCGGCATGGACCAGACTCCCTCCGTCATAACCGCCACCGTCTCACCCCGGCCGGTATGATTGGGTCCAATTAAAATAACCGTGTCTGGAATTTCAATTCTCGAATACACCGCCCCCGCCACATCCCCGGAGTACATGAACCCGGCATGGGGAACAACAATGCCAAGAGCCGGGCTTTTTTTCATGTTCCGTTCCATATGGGATTCCACATCCCGAACCAAGGCCTCACGCTGGGCAGGATAAAACCTGCCGGCCACTGCTGGCTGACGTTTTTCCCGACTCTGTTTATCCGAATCAAAAAACATCATCGTCGAATCTCTCCAGTCATGGGCACAAACACCACAGCGGTAATAAATCGTTCTTTCAGGCTCCCGTTTTTCTGCTTGGTCAGCACCACCAAGTCTTGCGAGCCTATGGTTTTTCCCAGGGGAAGCACCATTCTGCCGCCAACTTTCAACTGGTCAACCAGAAGTTGGGGTATTTTCGGTGCCGCCGCAGTGATGAGAATCGCATCGAAAGGCGATTTTTCCTGCCACCCTCGATAACCATCACCGTGTCTAACGGTTACGTTTTTATAACCCAGCTTTTTCAGCTTACTGTCTGCAGTGCGGGCAAGGAGCTCAACGATCTCGATCGTATATACCTCCTTGACGATTTCCGCCAGCACCGCCGCCTGATAGGCCGACCCCGTTCCAATTTCCAAAACGCGGTCATCAGCATTCAACATCGCGCTCTGTGTCATCAGAGCAACGATATAAGGTTGCGAAATGGTCTGATTTTCTTTTATGGGAAGGGCGGAATCGGAATAAGCCCGGCTTAAAAAACCGGGCTCTACAAACAGGTGGCGGGGTACTCGGAGCATGGCCTGCAAAACAGCCCTGTCACGGATGCCGCGACGCCTGATCTGGTCTTCGACCATCTCTTTTCGAGCAGAATCAAAATCTACAGAAAGGACAGCCATAGACTTAAGGAATGTCGAACAGAAGGCAGTAACCAGGTAAGGAAAAATTGCCTTAAAAAATGAGCCCGTTTTTCTTGAGCCAATCCTGGGTATCAAACTTTTTGTTGGCAAACTCCTGGTATTCGATTTCTTTTTTAGAAAGTTCCAGTCCATCGATGAACTGCGGTCTTTTGGAAGACTTTTTACTTTTGCGCTTCTTGGGCGCAGGCCGCTCCTCCGTAGTTTCCTCTTCAACTTCTAATTCGAGTGAATCGGTCAACACTTCCATCTTAAGGACCAATACCATAAAACTCTTGGGGCAGATATGGTCATTTTTCTGGATTTCAGCAACGATCTTTTTAACTTTGGGTGAAGTCATGACCGCTTCGGTGACCGCCTTGGACAACTTTTCAAAAATGCGCTCAGACCCTTCGAAATCACTCACAAAATCCCCCTTTCAGTTTCCTGATATAAATAGCAGACAACCTAAGTTATCTGCATCCTGATTTAACCTTAAACCTCTCCCGCCACCTTGTCAACCTACTCCCGTGGGAGGGAATTGGGCAAGAACTCATCAAGCCGAGATAAATTGTTGCTAGCCAGATAAGGCAATTTCACATTGCCACCGGCGGCTCGCCGGTGCCTAGTGGCTAGTGGTTAGTACAGAGGTACGGAGGAATCGATTTTCTCCGACCATTCGTTGATGCCACCACGCATACTCTTTAAGTTGCTGAATCCCATTTCTTTCAGGGCTTTCAACGCTTTCATCGAACGCACCCCGGCCTTGCAGTGAAGTACAATCTCTTCATCCTGATTCAGGCCGTTTAATTTCGCAGGATCTTTGGCCTCAATATCGCCCAATGGAATCAGGGTCGCCTCTGCAATTTTGCAGATCTGGTATTCGGACGGTTCGCGCACATCAATCAACTTGAACGCGTGCTTGGCATCCAGCATTTGTTTGACCTGCTCCACACCAATTTCCATTTCCGCATCGGCGGTCGAATCTTCAGCCGGTAAAATACCGCAGAACTGCTCATAGTCGACTAACTCTGTGATGGTCGGGTTTTCGCCACAGATAGGACAGGACTTGTCCTTGCGTAATTTCAGTTCCCTGAA
>JAPKCW010000247.1:0-2547 GCA_028822815.1 Nitrospinaceae bacterium
AAACGTCATTGCCAGAATTTCTTCCGGGAAGTTTGCCAGCCCTAATAGTTTCAGATACCGCTGAATAAGCAGTTCTGTTTTCCCCGATCCCGCCGGGGCCTGAACGATAAAGGACTGGTCGGGTTCCAGTGCCTGCTTTCTTACCTTTTCGTCAGCCAGCATTAGGGCGTGTCCTCCGGTATTTCTTGAATTCGGCAAAGAGAGTTGAACTCACAATGTAAGCAAGGTTCGCCTTTATTGACAGGGAGGACCTGATTATTCCCCTGCAAAAACTCATCAGCGACACGATTCAAATTGTTTTTCCAATAACTCAGCAATTCTTTCCAGGTTGAGCATCCGGTATCCTTGGCGAAATCGTAGTTCTTGAGTTTTCCCAGTGGCAAGTCGGCGGTGCCCTTGAACTCCGGTTTGCCGAGTGTCAGATGACCATAAGCCAAACCGACAGGAGGTTGGGCCGTCGCGTAAAGCGGTAGTTGTGGCGCGCGTATTTTTTCTGCAAACCATTCTGCTGGTTTTGCCTCTCTTCCAGTTTTGTAGTCGATCAATAACAAACCTTTTCCGGGAATTTCATCAATGCGATCGATTCTTAAGCTAAGTTTTATGCCGCACAGGTTTATGGAAACATCTTCCTCGTTGTGGAGCACTTGAAAGTCGGGTCGCTCCCGCTCTATGTTAAGTAGCCAGTCATGGATGAGGCGCACGTTTCGTTCTATTTCGAGTTTATTAAATTGTGTTTGGCCGGTAGTGCGCTGTGAACATAATTTGAGGGCTTCCTGCACACATTCTTCAATGCGTTTTTCCAGAATGCCATGTGAAAGGTTTGAAAGGTTTTTCCGGTTGCGCGTTTTGTCCCAGAAAAGTTCCAGGGCTTTATGGATCAGGTTTCCGCGATCCAGATTGTCAAAATCGATTTCAGCAACCGGGGTGCGTTGGCTGTTCAAACGGTGACGGGCAAAAGCCCGAAACGGGCAATCCACCTGATCCTTGAGCAGAGCATATCCTGACGAAATACCCTGTGTCCCATATTGGTTTTTTTCAGAATCCGTCACCTGCAGAAATGCGGGCTCCGTGAATTTTTCCAATTGGTTCATGGCCCGGACTTGATCCTTGATTCGGTTGGAAAGATACGGGGTCTTCTTATCTTGGGGAAACCGTTTTAATAGAGGGCTCATTTCCAGATCCATGTCTCCTTCGTGCAGGGGATAGCTGAAATGAACGTCCGGTGCGGCCATCAAGAGGCGAGTCAGGGATTGCTCGGTAAATTTTAGTTCTCTCTGTGGATTGGAACGTGGGATGGAATATTTATTCCTGATCTCATAGGGAATAAAAGGATTGGGTTCAGGATGGGCGGGGAGCGCTTCGTGGTGGCAACCCATGACCCATAAATAATCAAATTGCATTCCGGAAGATTCCAAAAGACCAATCACCTGAATGGAATGCTCCGGTGTTTTGCTCTGAAAAGGTTTGCTTCGAGTTATATGGGTAAGATGGTTTAAAACTTCCAGCCTGTTAATGGGACCCAGGATTTGGTTCAAGGAACAGAGTTGGTTCAGGCAATCTTTCCAGGCCTCAAAACCCTGGTGCCGCTTCGATAAAACAGATTGTTTATCAGTGCCTGGTGCCACTTTTCCCGGCCAACCTGTGGTTTTCAAAAAATCCGACAACTCCTTCGCCCATTTTTCTGGCATGAGTTTGCTGTTATTTAAGGTCCAGGATTTTAAACTCTCCACAAGTTGGTCTACTTGAGGAACACTGCCACAAATTGAGTGGAATCGATCCAGAGGGATGGAGAGAACTCTTTTTTTTCGCAGGTTACGTTCCAGATCTGATATTTCTCTGGTGGGTGGAAAAGCAAAACCAAAAAATGGGCTCTGGATGATAGACAGGAATGTGCTGACAGGAACATTGGATGTTTTCACGCTTAACAGGTTCAGCGCCAGTTTGATCATGGGTTCCTGGGACAAGGGAGGAGCTAACGAAATGTTAAAAGGTAAATCCTCTTCGTCCAGACTGAAAATGGTTTCAGGAACCAGTTCTGCCGCCAATTCGCGTTTAAGAAGTGTGCGGTATTTTTCCAGTTCCGGTACCACGATGCCGATACGTTTTCCAGGCTGAAATATTGACCTTACCCAGCAGGCACAGGCCTCAGCTTCGCCCTGCCGGTTTTCATATTCCTCAACATTTACGTTTTTGTCGTTTAGCTTTTCCATCCTTTGCGCAAGAATTTCAGGGCTCGGTACCGGTGAGAGGAAATCAACACGGGTCCCCTTTTCGCGTAGGAAGTTCAGAAAATATTTTAGTTGCGGACTTTGTTCTTCAAAGCCCCGTATTCGAAGCGAGTGAGGGATGAGTATTTCTCCCTCCTGCATGGAGTTTCTCACTGCATCCATAAGCATGCAGGGCGCTAAAGCCGAGGAAAGGCGGCTCTCAAATTTCCTTATCCACCTCAGGAAGGCCTTCGACTCGTCTGTTTGTTCATAGAGTTTTTTATCGCGTGGTAGGCGGTATTCGTGAAGCAAAGAAAAAGCTTTGCTGGTTTGGCTGGCG
>JAPKCW010000248.1:0-2543 GCA_028822815.1 Nitrospinaceae bacterium
CAAAATGGGAGGAAGCTAAAAAAAGGATAGTTGATTTTAAAGAAAAAAATAGCAAGACAGGAAAAACTGCTTTCTTCAGTGGGGAGAAAAGAGGGGAAATTACTTGGCAAACTTAAGAAAATTGATAATCAGATAAAACTGAAAGAAAGGGAGTTCAAGATATACCAGTGGAATTCTCTGATTAATAAAAAGAAACTCGCGAAACTTGAGAAGAATCTTAATATAAATAAAAAAGAGTTAAAGGCTCAGAAAATTTTATTGGGCAAACGTTTCCGCCAAATATATAAGGAAGGCCCTGTTTTTCCTCTTAAAGTGGCCTTTTCATCTGAAAGCATGAGCGATCTGCTGCAACGCCTCAAATATATGGAATTGGTTGCGGAACACGATGCAAACTTGATGGCAGATTATAGAATTCGACTTGGTGGTTTGAATGGTGAAAAAGAATCCCTTCTTGCTGTCAGGGCAAAACTGGTGCGGCTGGAAAAAGATGCCTTAGGTAAGCAGGGCGAGTTCGAAAAAGCCAGAAAAGACAAAAAATATTTTTTAAAGAAGATTAAAAAAAAGAAACGACTTGGGATCCAAACCCGTAAAGAGCTTTTAAAGGCTTCCAACAATTTAAATGATCTGATTGGAAAATTATTGACGAAATTGGTATCCGGAGCGGGTCTGGATATTACCGATAAAAAGGGCAGGTTGTCTCTGCCAGTGAAAGGCAAGATTCTCAACAAGTTTGGCAGGCAAAAGGATAAACAGTTTGCTTCGTTCATTGTCCATAATGGTATTAATATCAGAGTCAGGACCGGGGTGTCGGTGCGCTCAGTTTTTGATGGAAAAGTACTTTATACCGGCGAGCTTGAGGGCTATGGAAACCTGGTTATTATTGGGCATGGCAAGGATTATCATTCTCTATACGGCCATTTGGACCGTATTAGCGTCAAGCAAAATCAGATGGTTCAGACCGGGGATATTATTGGCCTAAGCGGGGATACGGGATCGCTGATCGGGGAAACCCTTTATTTTGAAATGCGTAAAAATGGCAAACCTATTGAACCCGTCCGCTGGTTCAAGACGGCTCGCAGGAAATAGACATATTGTGTCCGCTTTTGGTAAAATGAGATCAGGTAATGAGTGCGCAGGTTCCCTTATTCATATATAATCCGTATATTTACATCAAGGAGATAACACTTTGAATTTGTCATTGGCAGGTAACACAATTAAAGCCGGATTTACCCGGTTAATGATTGTCATGGTATTGGTGGGGCTACCCGCGCAGATGCTTTATGCGGAAGAAAGCATTGAAGAATCTAAACCAAATACATATGACAAGCTAAAGGTGTTTTCCGAGGTGCTTTCCCTGATTGAATCCAATTATGTGGAATCGGTTGGGAGTGACGCCCTTATTAATGGTGCTATACGGGGAATGGTAAAGGCCCTCGATCCCCATACCTCCTATTTACCACCCGTATCGTATAAGGAAATGCAGGTGGAGACTACTGGGAAATTTGGTGGATTGGGCATCGAAATCAGTATTCGGGATGGTGTCCTTACCGTCATTTCACCGATTGAAGAAACTCCGGCTGTTGAGGTGGGAATTATAGCGGGCGATAAAATTATCAAAATTGAAGAGGAGTCAACCCTTGATATGACGCTTCAGGATGCGGTCTCCCGGCTTAGGGGTGAAACCGGTTCTCCTGTTACCATCACCATTTTCAGGGAGTCTTTCAAAGCCCCAAAAGAATTCACCATTGTCCGGGCCATTATTAAAGTCCGGAGTGTTGTCCATAAACTTTATAAAAAAGACATTGGTTATATCAAAATCCGCAGTTTTTCAAAAAATACCAGTTTGGATCTGGATAAAGCCTTGGGTGAGCTTGAGAAAAAGGGAATATCCAAATTGATCCTGGATCTCAGGAACAATCCTGGTGGGTTGTTGAATCAAGCTGTGGAAGTGACGGATCGATTTTTGAACCGGGAAAATCTTATTGTCTATACGAAAGGCCGCTCGGACGAACAGAATATGCGGTTTACCAGCCATGATAAGGTGGCGGGCGTTTCTTACCCTCTAATTATTTTGGTTAATAGTGGGAGTGCCAGTGCCTCGGAGATTGTTGCGGGTGCCTTGCAGGATTTGAACCGGGCCATTATTTTAGGCACACCTACTTTTGGGAAAGGATCGGTTCAAACGATCATACCACTTAGTGATGGGTCCGCCTTGCGCTTAACAACGGCCCGTTACTACACCCCCAGTGGCCGAGTGATCCAGGAAAATGGAATTGAGCCTGATATCATTATTGAGAGAAAACTCCCCAAAGAATTGGAAGGGGACGATGAAAAAGAAAAAGAACCAGAAGAAAAGACCCGGCTCAGAAGATTTTTGCGTGAAAAGGATTTAAAAAAACATTTGAAGGGTAAAAGCAGTATTGGTGATGTAGTGAAAGAGGAAAATGAAGAGGAAAGCCAGGTTGAGAAAGAAGAAGCTGAAGAAGCCTCTATCAACGAAGATCTGGTTAAGGACAATCAACTGCTACATGCCGTTTCACTGC
>JAPKCW010000249.1:0-2542 GCA_028822815.1 Nitrospinaceae bacterium
GACCTGCAAACGTGAGGAATCTTCATCAAACAGGCTGCCAAGATGAACAGGCTGGGCGTGTACGGTCACATCCACAACATGAGGTTCCGGTCGGATGAATCCGGTTATAACGCGTGCGTTATAAACCTGTTTGGGAGAAAAAAACCGGGAAAAAATTTCGGCATTACCCCAGCCGTTCTGGCAAAGAATAATGGGGCTTTTTTGATGTGCCAGAGTTGATTCTGCTTTCAATTGCCGCGCTGAGTTTTCCGTATCGAACGATTTAGTACAGACCAGGTAAAAGTCAAAGGATTCCCGACCCGTTTCAGCCAGGTTTGACGAGGCCGTCAACTGGCGCGGGGAAAAAAAGGCAGACCCAAAAATACCCTGCCGTTGCAAGCCGTTTTTCCTCAACGCGACAACAGTTTGTTCTTTTCCAACAAGATGGACACGGTGGCCCGCCTGCAATAAAAAGCTGGAAAACCCAAGGCCCACCGCGCCTGCCCCAAAAACTAATACTTTCACTATTTCTTATCCATCCATAGAGTGTTCGATTACAACGTAGCACAGTATCACCCATTGATAAATTGACCAAAGAGCGATAAACTACGAATTGAAAATAATATTTATCACTTCAGCGGGTTCCCGTAGAGAAGGGAGTATCATGAATATGGAAAATCAGCAAACACATTTCGACCATGAAGATTGGCTCAATCACCTTTACCGGTACATTGAAACAGCCCGTCAGTTTGGCAATGAACTCTTCAGGGGCTTAAAATCCATTTCACAAAAAGGTTTGTTGGAAGCCTGGAGCGAAATTCGCTCCGTTGTATCCAAGCTCACTCCTCAGGACTTTATTATTACAGGATTGGTAACCCTTACCGGAATTGTTGGCGGATTATTTTTTCTGATCGGACTTAGCCTTTTCGGCTATCAGGCTATACTCTGGCTGCAGGACGGGGTTTGGACTGAGATCCCGCTTTTTGCAGTTTTCAATTTCCTGTTTGAGAACACGATCCTCCATCAATGGATGATTCACCCGGAATCATGGATGGGCCTGCAAAAACTTTTCTCATGGTTTTTGGAGTCTGTCCCCCTTTCAGTGGCATTAATGATTCCTGGTCTTGCCATTGCCTTCTTCATGGCAGGAACCATGGTGGTGACCATGCTCTTTCGTTTCGTTCAGTTAAAAAACAGGAATGGCTGAAAATACTCCATCGCTCAAGGAAAAACTGGAGGGTTCCAAAAAATACCTTCTAAACGCCGACCTTAAAGGTGCCAATCTGGAAGGAGCCAATCTGGAAGGGGCGGAGCTGATTGGCGCCGATTTGCGCGGAGCCAACTTAAAAAAAATATACCTCAGCCTGGCTAAAATCTCTAAAGCCAATCTATCCGGGGCAGACCTTACCGAGGCAAATCTCAGCGGGGCGGATTTAAACAAATCCAACCTGGGGGGCGCCAACCTTCAAAACGCCTATATCCGACGTGCCGACCTGCGTGGGGCCAATTTCAGCGAAACCAACCTTACTAAAGCCAATCTTAGGGAATGCGCACTATATAAAGTCTGGATGAAGAATGCGGATTGCACTGGGGCCAATTTACAAAACATTAAAGCCTCACGATCACAAATGCAGGATACGGTGTTCAAGGGAGCCAAACTGGAAGGAGCAGATCTTTCCGGAGCCCGGCTTGAACGTGCCAACTTTGAAGATGCCGGTCTGCAAACGGCAAACCTCAACCATGCAAATTTAAAAGGTGCAAACCTCAAACGGGCGGACTTGCGAGGAGCCAATTTGCACCATGTGGTGGGGTTGACCCGGGAACAGATCGAACTGGCCCTTATGGACAAAAAAACCCTTTTGCCCAGTTACCTTAAAATTAAATGGACCTCCGAAACTGTGTTTGAATTTCTTGACGACAAAAATTAAGAGCATTTCCAAAAAATATTTTCTTGCCATGAGTTGCCCTTTGTTTTCAAAGGAGATGGCAAATTGCAGGCTCATAAAATTATAGACTATCAGAGATCCTCTTATACCACCTTCTCACATTTGGTCTCTTCTGTCGATTTCACCCAGTAGTTCTCCCACTGTTCTAATATTGATTAAATCCCGGTAGCCCGAGATCATACCAATGATCCCTGTACTGAGAGGAAACGGTTCGTCCCGGTCACGTAAGATAATCGTCCCCGTTATATCCTGCTCATTAAACTTGGGAATCTGCTCCACCTTTAATGGAAGTTTCTGCTCTTCCACCTCTATCGAAAAGGAATATTGTTTTTCAAGATATAATTTCAGTTCATCCACTTCCTGTTCGGATAAAAAATAATTAGCCCGACGCAGAATCCATAGCTTTTCCTTGCCGGTTTCTGGCAAGCCCTGGTAGTTTTCAATCAACTGGTGATAAGGAACCAAAGGCTCATCGCGCAAATAGCAAACCCAATCCACCTTCACGAAAGTTTCAGGATTCTGGCCAGATAAAAGCCGGGAAGAATCTATCAATGAAAAAGCACGATACAATTTCATCCCTAATATCTCCTAATTCAGCAACCTGCTATTCCGGAATC
>JAPKCW010000053.1:0-11880 GCA_028822815.1 Nitrospinaceae bacterium
TGAAGTACCCTTTTACCAAGGCTTTCCGCGGTTTTTTATTTTATGACCGTGGAAATATTTATGGCGCCGCAGGAGATTCTACAACCAGTACCAGGTTCACCAGTTTTGACCTGGGTGAAATGAGAAGCAGTATTGGTGCAGGCATCCGTTTTATTAGTCCTTTTGGTCCGTTGGGTTTTGCCTATGGTATCAAATTGGATAAAAAGTCCGGCGAAGAGGCGGCAGAGTTTCATTTCTCGGCAGGAAGTGCATTTTAAATAGAATCTTTTAGTCGGGCATTTTCTTTAAGGCAACCACCAGGTGCTACTAGCCCTTCTCTTGCTAGCAAAGAGTTATCCTTGATAAGCTGTTGCCAGTTGGGTCCAGCATCATGCTGGCGGCGGTTCGCCGGTGACCAAAAACAATTTTTAGAGATACCTTGAAAATTTAATTTTAAAAAGGATCATGTTTATGCGGTTAACAATTTCTCGGAGGCCCAGGATCATCTGGCCGCTACTCATTTTTGGTTTTTTCATTTGCGGACCTTTAACGGTTTCTTCTTTTGCCGCGGATAGCCGGATAGGATTTGTAGATATTCAAAAAGCAGTTTCTGGTACCAAGGAGTGGAAATCCAGTTTCAATAAATTTAAATTGGATTTCACAAAAGAGAAAAAAAGAATCAAGGCCAGGGAAAAAAAGATCCAAAAAATGCTGGGGGAACTGAACAAACAAAGTTTTGTTCTGGACCCGGAACTGAAAAAGAAAAAGGAAGACCGGCTAAGAAAAGAAAAAATAGCTTTTGAAAGATATGTCCAGGACCAGAACGCAGAGTTCGGAAAAAAAGAAAAAGAAATGACTCAAATAATCCTTCGTAAAATGATGGAGGTCATAAAAAAAATCGGTAAGGAAAAGAGCTATACAATGATTCTGGAACAGAAGGTTGTTCTCTATCATGATAAGGGCAACGATTTGACGAAAATTGCGATCCACACCTATGACAGGATCAATAAATAATTCCTGCAGGGCATCTCTAAAAATTGTTCTTGGCTATGAGCGGCCCTTATTTCATAAGGGCCTGCGAGTTGCCGCAGGGAAAATATCTGAATAAATAGAGACCCTGTACAAACTACAGTTGATAAAACCTGTTTGACCCCGCATTTAAGCTCGCTGAAATTTCTAGAAAAATCTTACAGGCTTGCAATTGCAAGAACGGACTCCTTCTCATGATGGACATTAACGAAATTAAAAAGATCATTCCCCACAGATATCCTTTTCTCCTGGTAGATAAGATTATCGAATGCGATATGGACTCCCGGATTGTCGGCATCAAAAATGTGACGGCCAATGAATCTTTTTTTCAGGGACATTTTCCGGAGTTTCCTGTTATGCCAGGTGTTCTTATTATCGAGGCCCTTGCGCAGGTTGCCTGTATTTTAGGAATCAAAATATTGGACAGGGAGGGTCCGTCGGCCGTGTTTTTTACCGGTATCGATAAGGCAAAGTTCAGGAGACCGGTTGTCCCGGGAGATCAATTGCGGCTTGAGTTGACTAAGATCAAGCAGAGGGGAACGTTTTTCCAGTTTGAGGGCAAAGCGTTTGTAGAGGATGTTTTGGCCACCGAATGTACCATTCAGGCAATGCTCGGTAAAGACTGATATTGTAAACGGCTGGCACTCACATTTTTTCATCTCGCGTATTTCCCAGCCCGTAGCCAGCCAATGAAAATTGGTTTTATCCCGTGACTATTCATTCGAGTTCAGTCATTCACCCGGATGCCGAATTGGCCCGTGGAGTTACGGTAGGTCCTTTTACTACCATTGGTTCAGATGTCCGGATCGGTGAGGGAACGATTGTAGGGCCCAACGTATTGATTGAAGCGGGTACGGTCATCGGGAAAAATTGTAAAATCTTCCATGGTGCCTCGCTGGGTGGAGAACCCCAGATTCTTAACTTTGAAAACGTTCCCGCCACGGTGGAGATTGGCGATGGAACGGTGATTCGAGAGTATGTCACCATACATCGATCGGGTAACGAAAATGGAGTGACCCGTGTTGGCAAGGGTTGCCTGCTCATGGCCTATTCGCATTTGGGTCATGACTGCGAAATTGGTGACCAGGTGGTGATTGTAAATAGTACGAGTTTAGCCGGCCATGTTATTGTAGAGGACAGGGTTTTTATTTCGGCTCTGGTTGGTGTTCATCAATTTGTCCGAATAGGTCGGTATGCCATGGTTGCGGGACTGGCAGGTGTGAATCAGGATGTTCTTCCCTTTTCCATAGTGGAAGGAAACCGAGCCCGACTTCTCAGTGCAAATGCGGTGGGACTCAAGCGGGCAAATTTCAAACCGAAAGTCCGGGCGGCGATAAAAAAAGCCCTGAAATTCATTGCCCAACCAGAATTGAATACCAATCAGGCTGTAAAAAAAATTGAAGCGGAAATTGAAATGTCCGACGAAATTTATTATCTTATTAACTTTATAAGAAATTCTTCCCGGGGAGTAACCAAGTAGTGGCAAAAGTAAAAGCTGGTGTGGTTGGAATTGGCAGAATGGGTGAATACCATGTTGGGGTTCTGTCCGAAATGCAGGAGGTGGATCTTGCTGGAGTGGTGGATGTTGATCCTCAGCGCCGAAAGGTCATCCATGATAATTATGGCGTGCCCGGCTATGTGGACTGCAAGGACCTTTTTGGACGGGTTAATGTCGCAGTAGTCGCGGTTCCCACGAGCCTGCACTATCCTGTTGCCAAGGAACTGCTTAATAATGGTATCCATGTTCTGCTTGAAAAGCCTTGTGCCCACAATCTCGATCATGCCCGCGAACTTTTCCAGTTAGCCCAGGACAAGGACCTGATTCTGCATATCGGTCATGTGGAACGTTTTAATGGAGCGGTGCAGGAACTCCACAAAATTGTTGAGTCGCCAATTTTTGTGGAGTGCAAACGCATGGGGCCTTTCACAGAAAGGATCAAGGATGATGGTGTGGTGATGGATATCATGATTCATGATATAGACATCGTTCTTAACCTGATTAAATCCAAGGTGATCAAAACGCATGTTATTGGAGCTTCGGTTTTTTCTGAAAAAGATGACCTCGTGAGTGCCCAACTCGAATTTGAAAATGGATGCGTTGCTAACATTGTTGCCAGCCGTGTTTCACATAATAAAGTCCGAACCTTGTCGGTAACCCAGAAAGACTCCTTTGTGGTTTTGGATTACACTGACCAGGAAATTTATGTCCACCGCAAATCATCTTCAGAGCATCAAATGACTAAAGGCGCACTGCGGTACAAACAGGAATCGCTGGTCGAACGGATTTTTGTCCACAAAGATAATCCCCTCAAACTTGAGCTCCAGCATTTCATTGATTGCGCTAAAAATGGAAGCCCTCGAAATGTTGCGGTGAATGATGAACTCTATTCGCTGGAAATCGCCCTGGATATTCTTGACCAGTTTAACCAAAAAATAAAAGAGTAGGGACGGAATCCACATCGCCCATCGGATTTTTGCAATTGTTTAGAACAACTGGCACGCCTTCTGTAAATCTTCATTAGCCCATCAACATGCATACCACTCTTGATAGGATAGGCCTTATTGCTGGAACGGGAGAAGTTCCGGTATATTTTGCGCGGAAAGCCAGCCAGCTTGGGATAAAACTTATCAGCATTGGTTTCTCAAAGGAAATCCAAAACGATCTGGCACCGTTTTCGAAAGAGTGCTATTCGATTGGAGTCGGTCAGCCGGGTAAAATCTTTAAGACGCTACAGCAGAACAATGTGAAAGAATTGTTGATTCTGGGCAAGGTTGATAAAAGCATCATTTTTAAACTACAGAAGTTTGATTTTAAAGCCCTCCAATTTTTCAAAAACATTGCGACCCATGAAGACAAAGTTTTACTGTTGGGGGTGATTAATGAGCTCGAAAAAGAGGGTTTCAAGGTTTTAAGTCAAAAGGAATTTCTGTCAGATATTTTTCCTCAAAAAGGAAACCTAGCCCGCCGAGAACCCACAAAGCAGGAGTTGGAAGATATTGCATTTGGATTGCCCATTGCCCGAAAATTGGCGGACATGGAAATTGGCCAGACGCTGGTAGTAAGAAATAAAACGGTGGTGGCCGTTGAGGCCATGGAGGGAACAGATCAGGCTATTCAAAGGGGATGTGATTTGGCCCAGGGAAAATGTGTGGTGATCAAAGTCAGCAGAACCAATCAGGACTATCGCTATGACAGCCCAGGAATTGGACCGCAAACAATCAATATACTGGCCCAAGGCGGGGCAGGGGTTCTGGCGCTAGAGGCAGAGAGGGTCATGGTGGTGGAACAAGAAAAAGTTGTCGCTCTGGCTGATGCGGCCAAAATGGCCGTGGTCTGTGTCTAACCACCGGCCGGTAGCAACTGGCAATAGCTTTTGTTGGCAAGCAAAAAGTTGTCTCGGCTCAAAGAGGCTTTGCTGTCTGCTTCCAAGCAGGAAAATCAAATCCCCCCAACTCCCTTCGTAGAATACCCCTTCGGGGTATGAAGGTTAATGAAGAGGATTCACGCATGCCCCGAATAGGATAGCTGGGGCGATTTACAACCTCTCATGTAATATGCAGGCTAGCTACGGTGCAATGAGTATGGCTTATCATAATGAAAGATAATCGTCCCCACTTTTTAATTATAGCCGGCGAGGCATCAGGAGATTTGCATGGCTCGAATTTGGTATCTGCTTTAAAGGCCCTTTTGCCTCATGCCCGTTTCTCCGGGATGGGTGGGTCACGAATGCAGGAAGCAGGCGTGGATACGCTGTTTGGCATTGAACGCATGGGCACGGTCGGAATCGTCGAGGTGCTGGGAGACTTTGGCCATTATTACGGAGTCTATCGCACATTGATGAAAGAAATCGCCTCGTGCCGTTATGATGCGATAATTCTCATCGACTATCCCACGTTAAATCTTCGACTGGCAAAACAGGGGCGGCGTTTTGATTGTCCGGTATTTTTTTTCATCAGCCCGCAGATTTGGGCATGGAGAAAGGGCCGGATCAAGGGGATCCGGGAATCAGTGCGAAAGATGTTTGTCATTCTTCCGTTTGAGGAAAAGCTGTATTTGGATGCCGGGGTGGATGCAGAATTTTTGGGGCATCCGTTTATAGATATGGTCCATCCAAGCAGGCCTCGCGAAGAGAGCTTGGAAAAATATTCCCTGAATGTGGGGGTCAAGACTATCGGGCTTCTGCCCGGAAGCAGGATGAACGAGGTCAACTCCCTTTTAGATGTGATGATTCAGGCGGCGGAAAAAATCCGCAGCGAACTGGGTTCCTGTCAGTTTCTTCTCCCTATTGCGGACTCCATTGATCCCGATCTAATCCGCCAACGGTTGGGAGCCAACCCGCTTGGCATCCAATTGATACAGGGGGAAACTTATGATGTGATGAATAGTTGTGACATGTTGATCATTGCATCCGGTTCTGCCACTCTGGAAGCAGGTATCCTGGGGTGCCCCATGGTCATTGTCTACAAGTTGAATCCCTTGACTCACTGGCTGGCGGACCGCTTGATAAAAATTCCACTTGTGGGGCTGGTGAATATTGTCGCGGGGGAAGAAGTGGTGCCCGAATTGATACAGCATAAAGTGACGGCGGAAAATATCTCCTCCGAGGCACTTGCAATATTGCGTACTCCAGAAAAAGAACAGGCTATGCGTGAGCGTCTTCTTAAAATCCGGGAATCCCTGGGAGAACCCGGAGTCATGAAGGCTGTTGCCAAACGTATTGCTGATTTTATGGTTGAATTGAGCGCTAATGAAAAAACTCCTGTTTAATTACGTAATTCCATACCTTCTTTTTGGAGTGGTCTATCTCTGGTGCATGACCCTGCGCTCAAAAAACCTGAATGAGGAAGAAGAGAACCATTTCAAGAATCTTACCGGACCTTATATTCTCACCCTGTGGCATGGAAGAATCTTTTACCTGTTTTATTATCTTCGTCGGCACCCGGATTATTTCCTGCTGATCAGCCCGAGTGAAGACGGCGATCTTTTGGCCCGTCTTGCACGGTTGATGGGCTATTCCGTGATACGTGGGTCCACTTATAAAAAAGCTGTTTCAGCAGCCCGGTCTCTGATTAAAGTTCTGCGCAGAAATCAGAGGATCATTATCATTGCCGATGGTTCCCGCGGACCGAGATGTGTGGCTCAGCCGGGATCCGTGCAACTGGCAGGAATAACCGGAGCGCCCATTTTCCCCATGACTTTCGGAACTAAAAATAAAGTGGTCTTAAACAGCTGGGATAAATTTGTCATTCCCCTGCCTTTTACCCGCTGCACCCTCAACTTTTCTTCACCCATATCTCTCCCGCCAAAATCGTCTGAACAAATCATAGAGGAAAAGCGATTGGAGTTGGAAAACGCCCTCAATCGAATAAACAAAGCGAGTGACGAAGGCTAAAAAACGCTTTAAAATTGAACATTTCCGTCCCTTAAATGCCTTAAATATGGGCATGTAAGCACGTTTGAATTTGCCTATAGGGTGTGGTATAGTTCGCCCGTATCCTGAATCCCTTTAATTTTATATGTTTTTAGAAGAACCTGTCGAAGGGGTTTAGGGATTCTTATTGGCACGAATATTGAACTAAATAGAAGTAAC
Organism: Nitrospinaceae bacterium; assembly: GCA_028822815.1. Lineage (GTDB taxonomy): Bacteria > Nitrospinota > Nitrospinia > Nitrospinales > VA-1 > LS-NOB. The sequence goes on from JAPKCW010000053.1 coordinate 6,600, forward strand.
CGGTTAGAGGGAGGCGGGAGAAAGAATCATTATGGCTTGGAAAAATTTCTAGCCATAAAGACAATCGTTTGCCAGCTCGGGTCCTTTTTGAACATACGAGGAAAACAAATATGAAAAAGGTTGAGGCGATCATCAAACCGTTCAAGCTGGATGAAGTGAAAGATAAGTTGAACGAGATCGGGGTAAAGGGAATAACCGTCAGCGAGGTGAAGGGATTTGGCAGGCAAAAGGGTCATACCGAGCTGTATCGTGGTGCGGAATATGTGGTGGACTTTCTTCCCAAAATTAAAATGGAGATCATCGTCAGCGACAACCAAGTGGAAGATGTGATCAATACCATTATGCAGGCCGCACAAACCGGCCGGATCGGTGACGGAAAAATATTTGTAATAGATCTTCAGGATATCGTGCGGATTCGCACCGGAGAGCGCGGAGAAGATGCTATCTGACCCAAGAATTCTGTGTCCTATCTAAAAGAATAATCAAAAACTTCCCCATCCGGGATTGCTGGATTTTATATATAAAACTGGAGCCGTAATGACGGTACCGGTTTTTTACGTCTTTTTTATGATTTCAATCTCTAACTATTTTTTGCAGGAGAACCTTTAATGACCCCCAAAGAGGCAGTAGATTTCGCAAAAAAAAATAATGCCAAAATTGTAGATATGAAATTCATGGATCTACTTGGATCCTGGCAGCATTTTTCTGTGCCCATGTGTGAGTTGGAAGAACATCTTTTTGAAGAAGGACTGGGGTTCGATGGCTCCAGCATCCGCGGATGGCAGGCTATCAATAACAGCGACATGCTGGTCATTCCCGATCCGGCTACCACGGTCATAGACCCGTTTATGAAAGATGTGACGGTTAGCATGATCTGTAATATTGTGGACCCGATCACCAGGGAAAAATACAGCCGCGATCCTCGCAATATTGCTCAGAAAGCGGAAGCCTATCTTAAATCTACTGGAATTGGAGACACTGCCTACTTTGGCCCGGAAGCGGAATTTTTCGTTTTTGACAATGTTCAATACGATTCCAGCGCGAATGAATCGTTTTATTCGATCGATTCTGTTGAAGCAAAATGGAACACCGGCCGGGATGAAGACCCTAACCTGGGTCACAAGCCGAGACATAAAGAAGGTTATTTCCCGGTTGCTCCTACCGATACGCTTCAGGATATTCGCTCTGAGATGATGTTGCTCATGGAGCAGGTTGGCATTACCATGGAATGCCACCACCACGAAGTGGCAACGGGAGGACAATGTGAAATTGATATGCGTTTTGCTCCGCTGGTTAAATGTGCTGACAGCCTGATGTGGTACAAATACATCGTTAAAAATGTTGCCAGGGCGCATAACAAAACTGCAACCTTCATGCCCAAACCCATGTTTGGCGATAACGGAACCGGGATGCACGTCCATCAGAGTATCTGGAAAGATGGTAAACCCCTGATGGCCGGAAACAGCTATGCGGGTTTCAGTGAAATGGGTATGCACTACATCGGCGGTATTTTGAAACATTCCCGGGCGATTTGTGCTTTTGCCGCGCCGACTACTAACTCCTACAAACGGTTGGTTCCCGGCTTCGAAGCGCCAGTCAACCTGGCTTATTCCAGCCGTAACCGGAGCGCGGCCATCCGTATCCCCATGTACTCGCCCAGCCCCAAGGCGAAGCGATTGGAAATCCGTTACCCCGATCCTTCTTGTAATGGTTATCTGACTTTTTCGGTAATGCTTATGGCTGGCCTGGATGGCATTGAAAATAAAATTGACCCGGGTGAACCTCTGGATAAAAATATTTACTCGCTTGGACCGGAAGAGTTGGCGAAGATTCCCACCTTGCCTCACTCTTTGGATCAGTCCCTGCAGGCTCTGGAGGATGATCATGAGTTTCTCCTTAAAGGCGATGTGTTCACCCAGGATCTGGTCGATACCTGGATCGAATATAAACGTGAAAACGAAATAGATCCCTTGCGTCTCAGGCCGCATCCCCTGGAATTCGAAATGTATTACGATTGCTGATTCCGAACTTGAATTTAAAAATCCCCTGGGTTTTCCCAGGGGATTTTTTTTTGTGATAGATTAGGCAGAGTTTAAAACCCGAATCTCTATAATAATTATTTTATGACCTTCAACAAAGCATTGATCTATAGAATTCACCAGCGCCAACCCTGGGACGAAACACTGCCTTTGCAGGCTTTTGGCTTTCGTGAACCTGAAACCGCCTGGAAAAACCTCGTTGCCCTGGCGGGCCATGCCCAATTTGAAAAACTATATCCCGATTTCTTCCGGATTTTGTTGGAACTGATTGCCAGTTCGCATAACGCGGATATGGCATTGCACAATTTCGAGCGCTTTTCAGAGAAGTTTTTAGACAAGGATCATTTATACACGCAACTGACCGAATCGCCTTCCCTGTTTGTAGCCCTGATTTTTTTGTTTTCCGGTAGTCAGGTACTCACCGATGCCCTGCTCAAAGAACCGTCATATGTAGATTGGTTGAGCCGACCCGAGACCTTGGCCAATTCCAAATCGAAAGATATGCTGATGCGTGATTTCTATGAAATGGCCGAATTTCAAAGCAAAAATATTTTTTCTGTTCTTCGAAAATTTAAAAAAAGGGAATACATACGAATCGGGCTACGCGACCTGCTGGGTAAGGTTGGCTTCAAGGAAACGGTTGAAGATATTTCCAATCTTGCCGATGTTTGTCTGCAAGCCGCCTATGAGCATGCAGACCGGGAATTGCAAAAGAAATTTGGCAGACCCGTTTATCAGGATGCTAATGGAAACTGGATAGAATCGGAATTTGCTATTCTCGGTATGGGTAAACTGGGAGGCCGCGAACTCAATTACAGCTCCGATATTGACCTGATTTATATTTATACTTCCAGCCAGGGGGAAACGCGCTCTACGAGCGAGTCGTCTATCACCAGCATTTCCAATCACGAGTACTTCACCAAACTTGCGTTGGACATCACCAAATCCCTCCACGAAATAACCTCCGATGGCAATGTGTTCCGGGTTGACTTGGAGCTTCGACCGGAAGGGAATAGTGGTGAAATTGTGAATTCCCTGACCAGTTGCGAAATTTATTACCAGTCCTGGGGAAGAACCTGGGAAAGGCAGGCCCTCATCAAGGCCCGTGTTTCGGCGGGCAGTGAAAACCTGGGCAAAGAATTCTTCGAAATGATCGAACCGTTTATTTATAGACGAAGCCTGGACTTTGAAGCTATTGAAGAAATAAAGTCCATGAAATACCAGATCAATAAGAGCCTCAAGGGAAAACACTCTAAGGGAAATATCAAACTGGGATTCGGGGGCATCCGGGAAGTGGAATTCACCATCCAGGCCTACCAATTGTTACTGGGCGGTAGGGATAAAAGTCTGCGCGTTCGCGATTCATTAGGAGCTATGAAAACTCTTTACGAAAAAAATATCCTGACTGAGGCGGACCATAACCACCTCCGCGAAGCTTACATCTTTTTGCGAAACCTGGAAAATCGCGTGCAGATCACCTTCGGCCTGCAAACCTACCTCTTGCCGGATAACGAGATAGATCTTGCGGTGCTAGCGCGAAAAATGAGGATAGCAGGCGACAGCCAGAAAAACCTGGCTGACAACCTGATGAAGGAATATGAAACCCATACCCGGTTCGTGGGAACGTTGTTTGCTGAACAATTTGTCGAAAAAGAAAAACGGGAAGCGGCAGAAACCCTTTCCAGCGAATGGGACCGTTCCCGGATAGGGGAGGAACAGTTTACTGAAAGCATGCTAGCGGAAATTCCCTTTCTTCCCGACCCGAAAAGAACTTATCGGTTTCTGAAGTCCTTTCGTGACGGGACGCAGTTTTCGCATCCTTCCGTGCAAAGCATTCAGGAGTTTTACAGCATCATTCCTAAAATTTTTCAGCAGTGCCGAAGGGTCCCAAAACCAGATTCTGCCATCGAGAACCTGTGTCGGTTTGTGGAAGCGACCGGGGCCAGAGAATCTTTTCTCAGCCTGTTCAAGAGTAATGAAAAATTTCTTGAGTTATTGCTCATACTTTTTGGAAGCAGTGGAATGCTTTCGCAAATTCTAATCAAGCGGCCCGATCTGGTAGATGTGCTGACCGACATGGAGGCTATTTACAGATTCAAGCTGGCGGAGAAAATACAAGAAGATTTAAACAGTGCTTTAAAAACTTCCCCGGATTTTGAATCCAAGTCTCTAGTGCTTCGGCGCACTAAACAGGCAGAAGAACTTCGCATCGGTGTGCGCTACTTGATCAAAGAAGCAGACCTTGCAGGAACCTTGGAAGACCTTTCCAATCTTGCTGATGTTTTTTTGCAGACTGTTTATCGCATTGCCTGTGAGGAACAAAAATCCGGCAACCACAATGACTTTTGCATCATCGGCATGGGCAAGCTTGGAGGGCATGAATTGAATTTCGGCTCAGACCTCGATGTCTTGCTGGTCTACGATGAAGGAGAAAGCGATCCTCCGCCCGAAGGCTTTTCCGGTTACTATTCCGCCCTGTCGCAGATGATCTATAAACTGACCTCAGAAATGACCTCGGCCGGTTATGCCTATAAAATTGATACCGAGCTAAGGCCCGAGGGCGATGCGGGGGCACTGGTGCTTTCTGTTCAGGGCTACGAAAAATATTTTAAATCTCGCGCCAGAATCTGGGAGCAACAGGCTCTGGTGCGGGCACGATTTGTGGCGGGCAACGCTGAGGTCGGAAAAAAGTTCATCGAGGCGGTGCACCAGTTTGTTTATCAGGACAAGTTTGAATATGGGTCTCTCATAGAAATATCGCGCCTGCGGGAAAGAATGGAACAGGAACTGGCAAAAGAATCCACCAAAGGCAAGAACGTGAAACTGGGATTTGGCGGTTTGGCCGATATTGAATTCGCGGTACAGATTATCCAGCTGATGCACGGCAAAAAGTTTCCGCGCCTTCGGCAAACCAACACACTCTCAGCCCTGAAAAGTTTTGTCGCTCTTGGATTGATCGATCAGGATATGGCGGAAGAACTTCAGGACAGCTACCTTTTTCTGAGAAACCTGGAATGCGCTTTGCGGATCATTCGGCAGACTCCCACCAACACCCTTCCCAAGGATAATAAGGAGTTGGCGCCTTTGGCGCGATTACTCGGATACGAGGACGCTGAAATCCAGGCAGGTTCCCTGCTCATCGATTATGACCGTCATACCCAACGGGTGCGAAAACATTATCGCAAAACCATCGGCAATCTCCTCCGTGCCGGCCAAGCGGCCGGTGGCAATGTGCAATAACT
>JAPKCW010000250.1:0-2529 GCA_028822815.1 Nitrospinaceae bacterium
CAACATTTCCGGCTCACGCTGGGTCAGGTTGCCCTTCATCGGAAAATCTGTGCTGGGTAAATTAAGTGTGTCTTTCATTTCCATAAGATATAGACAATAGCTCCTACGTCAGTTTCATCGCTTGTTTCGCCTGCTCCAGGGTAGACTTGGCCACAGCGTGGGCCTTGAGAGTGCCTTCCCGCAGGATTTCTTTTACGTCACCGGGTCGGGCGAGAATCGCCTCACGTTTCTCCCTCATCGGCCTCATACCTTCAAGCATCGTTTGTGTAAGCATCTTTTTGCAGTCCCCGCAGCCTATTTTTGCCGTCCGGCAATCAGCATCTATTTCATCCTGCATGGTTTGCGGGGAATAGATTTTATGAAACGGATACAGGTTGCAAACGTCAGGATTGCCTGGATCATCGCGCCGGGCACGGGCCGGGTCCGTCAGCATTGACTTAACTTTTTTTCCGATCTCCTTTTCGCTATCAGAAAGAAAAATGGCGTTATTATAGGTCTTGCTCATTTTCCTTCCATCCAATCCGCTCAACTTGGGAATATCCGATATTTTTGCTTCAGGTTCGATGAATACTTTCTTTTTGTAAAGCTTGTGAAACCGCCTGACAATTTCCCGGGATATTTCAAGATGCGGTGCCTGGTCTATGCCAACTGGAACATAGTCCGCTTTATATAAAACAATATCCGCAGTTTGGAGGACAGGATACCCCAAAAACCCATAAGAATTTATATCTACATTTTTAATTTCGTCCCGCTTCTCCTTATAAGTCGGATTTCGCTCCAGCCAGGGTACCGGCACGATCATGGAGAGAATCATGTGAAGCTCGGCGTGTTCGGGAATTTCAGACTGGACAAATATCGTGCTTTTATCCGGGTCCAGTCCGGCGCTCAACCAGTCAACCGCCAAGTCAAATGAATACTCCTTAATGCGACTGGGGTCTTCATACAGGGAACTGAGCGCATGCCAGTCTGCAACAAAAAAATAGCATTCGAACTCATCCTGCAGACTCACCCAGTTTTTGAGGGCTCCAAAATAGTTCCCCAGATGCAGTTTTCCTGAAGGCTGCATTCCGCTCAATATCCTTTTTGCTTTCATTGATATAACCCGTCCAAATCAGGCAAAACTCGCCCTTAAAACTTCAATAATCATAGGAAACGTTTCCTGGCTCAGGAAAAGTACCGAATAATTGATGGGTAACATTAAAATGGTTGCAAGAATCCCCGTGTGGGCAAAATGATCCAGCAGAAAAACCCCTAAAATCAGAAAAGCCCCGAACCGGTCCAGATTGGTCATTCCTTCAGCGATTTTCTGAGAAACCATTCCTTTCAGCACGCTGGACCCATCCAAAGGGTACATAGGCAGCATATTGAAGATCGCCAAAGCAACATTGATCCATATACCATAAGCCAAAATAACAAACAAATAAGAAAACTCAGGGGAAATCAAACGAATAAAAAAACTACAGCATACAGCAAGAGCAATATTGGAAAGCGGCCCGGCAATAGCTACATACATCATATCTCGACGTGGATGTTCGAAGTTCCTCGGGTCCACGGGTACGGGTTTAGCCCAGCCAAAGCCCACAAAATAGAAAAAAAGCACCCCAAGAATATCCAGGTGCCGTAGAGGATTAAACGAAAGTCTGCCAAGACGCTGAGCGGTGTCATCACCGAGCCGTAAAGCCATTCTCCCGTGGGAATATTCGTGCACCGTAAGAGAAAACAAAATGACCGGTGTCATTAATATCATTAATTGTGTTTTATTCAAGAAAAAGGCCTCTGGAATTCCTGGATTGGTCGATCCATCAAGGATGAAACGATAAACTTAAGAGGGGTCTCTATTTATTCGGTGATTTTCTCTAAAACAACGGCCCTTATTTTAAAGGGCCGCGCTAAAAGCAATTTTCAGAGATTCCCCCACGAGGGGCCAACTTCGGGGACATAACCCGGCAAAACCTAAACGCAATCTCATTTTAGCTCAAATTCCTCAACCCTGTCATAATTTAATACGCTAAAGAAATGCTAAACCAGGATCGAAAATATCAAATACTTTTGGTTTTCGCATATTTTAAAAAAGTATAAAAAGCAAAAGCCATAGCTAGAAATAACCCCAAGAAACCATCTCTAAATCCCTGACGAATAAAGTAGTTTTTTATAAATGCCATAGGGGGACGAAGAACCAGATGCGACCAACCCGCCCGAAATCCATTATCCATTTTCTCACGAGCGTACAGCGTGGACTATCGATTTTGCCGCTCAATATAGTCTTCCATTCCGGCAAATGAATAATGCAGTATGGGATTATGCAGGGAACCCGCATTCTCATCGGGAGCAAGTATTTCATGCACTTGGGATTCAGTAAAACTTACCTGCCTTTTATCATAAAGTCGGGATTTTCGATCTGGGTACCATCCGCCATAGCGGACCCAACGCTGGGCAAAAAAGTTTTTCCGCGGAAAATGGTATACAGAGTGTTTGGGCGCACCCTGCCGCAGAACCTCCTTTATTTCCTCAACCCCCTCCGGACTGATC
>JAPKCW010000251.1:0-2513 GCA_028822815.1 Nitrospinaceae bacterium
GTCCATTTAAAGCCAAGTTCAGGATTTGGTGCCCGAGACAAATACCAAAAATTGGAATTTTACCCAGAAGAAACTTCACGTTTTTAATTGCGTACGGTACACCCTCAGGGTCGCCTGGGCCATTAGACAAAAATACCCCATCCGGATTCAGGGCAAGCACCTCTTCAGCCGGGGTGGATGCTGGAACGATCCGAACACGGCAACCTGCAGCAACCAGTTTGCTCAAGAGATTTCTCTTTATTCCGAAGTCATAGGCAACAACGAAGAAATTTTTATCCACAGTGGTTTTAAGGGAAGGGTTGAAAATATCCCATTCTCCTTCCTCCCAGTCATAGGGAGATTGGCAAGTCACTTTTTTCACTAGGTCTTTGCCTTCAAGCCCTGGAGAATTTTGCGCTTTACGAATCAATTCGTCCGGGTCTTGGGTAATCGTGGACAACACAGCCTGTTGGGCCCCTTTTTCACGAATACGACGTGTTAAGGCACGTGTGTCGATTCCCTGTATACCAATGATACCGAATTCTTTTAAAAAATCTTCCAGTTTTCCTCTTGATCTCCAATTGCTGGCAATGCCACTCAATTCTTTAATGATAAAACCGGAAAGGTGCGGGCGGTCCGACTCAAAATCCTGGGGGTTGATACCATAATTACCAATAAGGGGAAAAGTCATCATCACCATTTGACCACAATAGGAAGGGTCCGTAATCACCTCCTGATAACCGGACATACTGGTATTGAATACAATTTCCGCATCCACTTCACCTTCGGCACCAAAATGATCTCCCTCGAAGACTTTTCCATCGGACAGAGCTAAATATGCTTTCATAAACGGGTTCGCTGAGGTTGATAGGTTATTCGTTAGAGGCGGAATAAACGGTTTTTCCTGCTACCAGGGTATGAAGAACTTTCCCTCTCACTTTCCAACCTTTGTAAGGAGAGTTTTTACTGCGGGACTTAAACTTTTCAGGTTCTATAGTGTACTGCGTTTTGGGGTTAAAAATTACAATATCCGCATCTCTTCCAACTCCCAGGGACCCTTTATCCAAATTGAAAAGACGACAGGGTTGGTGGGTGAGAAGATCCACCGCTTTTTGCAAAGTGATCACCTTTTCATCGACCATTTTAAGGGTTAGGGGAAGGGCCGTCTCTAAACCAACGATACCAAAACAGGCTTTGCTGAACTCCATCTGCTTATCGGCGACATCATGGGGAGCATGGTCTGTAGCAATGATATCTATCGTCCCGTCTCGCAACCCCTCTTTGATCAATTCCAGGTCCTCGTGGGTTCTGAGGGGAGGGCTCATTTTGGCGTTGGTGTCATAATTGCGGCAGGCTTCTTCCGTAAGAGTGAAATGATGCGGAGCCACTTCGCAAGTTACAGGGAGACCTTTGGCCTTGGCTTGGCGCACCAGGTCCACGGCCCCGCCACTGCTTATATGTGCCACGTGAAGCCGTCCACCTGTTTTACGGAGCAAGCAGATGTCCCGAAATACCATAATATCTTCCGCTTCAACCGGCATTCCCTTCAAACCTAATTCTGTGGAGACAATGCCTTCGTTCATACAACCTTCATGCGTCAAATCAAGAATTTCGCTGTGCTGTATGCAGGGTAGGTCAAACATTCGGCTGTATTCAAATGCTCTTCGCATCAATTCACTGTCCATGACCGGCCGGCCATCATCAGAATAACCGATACAGCCAGCTTCTTTTAATTCGCCCATATCCGATAAGCTTTCTCCCTTTAACCCTTTGGTGATAGCTCCAATAGGAAAGACATTGATCAAATTGGTTTTCCTGGCTTGGGAGAAAATCAATTCTGTAATCGAGCGGTTATCGTTGACGGGAGAGGTATTGGGCATTACCGCCACAGTGGAAAATCCGCCGGCCGCCGCTGAAGCACTACCGGTTTCTATGGTCTCCTTGTATTCATGACCGGGCTCCCGGAAATGCACATGCATATCACAGAAACCGGGAGCGACTACACAATTCTTCGCATCTATTACAGGAACATCTTTGCTTCCAGATATTTTCCCCTGGGGCTCAATGGATTGAATTTTTCCATTGTTGATCAGAATATCAAAGGAGCCATCGAGCTGGTTTGCAGGATCAATGACCCGGCCATTTTTAATTAGGGTTTGCATTTCTCTCCCCTAGTAATAAATAAAAAAGGGCCATCCTTACAGCTACCCCATTGGTGACCTGATTCAAAATAAGAGAACGAGGACCCTCCATCACGTCCAAGGCAATTTCGATCCCTCTATTGACAGGCCCCGGGTGTATGATGAGCAAATCATCGCGTGTATGAGCCAGAGATTCTGAAGTCAGGCAAAAATAGTTTGAATATTCCCGAAGACTTGATAGAAGCCCCTGATTTTGTCGTTCCAACTGGATACGAAGAACCATGATCACATCCACATCTTTTATCGCTTCAGTAAGATTGTGACTCACTTCCACACCAAGACGTTCCATTTCAACAGGGATAAGCGGGGGAGGGCCAACAACCCGAACTTTCA
>JAPKCW010000054.1:0-11731 GCA_028822815.1 Nitrospinaceae bacterium
AAACTTTCAAAGAATCAACAAAACATGTAGATAGATCCGGCGAAAAACCCCTGCGAGATTTCGATTTCGACTAACCGCCCGGCCAGCGGCCGGTGGCAATGGTGCACGTGATACTCTTCCTTAGCTTTCGTGCCCCGAAGGGGTAATAACTCTATTTGGCTAGCAAAGAGTTGTCTCGGCTCAACGAGCTCTTGCCCAGTTACTCTGCGCCAAGGCATAAAAATTAACTCCCTTATAGGGGGAGGTACAATTCCCCCTATAAGGGGCGCTAGGGGGGTTATTCCTCAACCACAACTTTCATTCCATCCAGAGCCAGCTCTACTCCTTCCGGCAGGTCGCGGGATACTTTTTCATGGTCAAAATGATGGTTGATGTGGGTCAGAATGGTTCTTTCAGGTTTCAGGGCCTCGGCGGCTTTCAGGGCCTGGTCGAGGTTGAAATGGGTTGGGTGCGATTTGAATCCGAGGGCGTTCAGAATTAGAACTTTCAATCCTTTTAATTTTTCCCGGGTGGTATTCGGGATGCCGCTACAGTCGGTGATGTAGGCGCAGTCCTTGAAGCGAAACCCGTTGATGATCAGCTTGCCGTGCTGGATGTCGAGAGGAGTGACGGGGATATCGCCGAAGAGGTAGGTTTTATCTTCCAACTCTTTGAGGATCAATTGCGGAATGCCACCGCCGACCTGCTCGGTTTTGCCGAAAATATAGCTGAAGTTTTTATTCAGGTGGTACAGGGTTTGCGCGTTACCATAAACGGGCAGTTTGGTTTTATTGAAAAAGTTAAAACTGCGCAGTTCATCAATTCCATGAACATGGTCGGCGTGGTGATGGGTGAAAAGGACTGTATTGATTTCCCGGATTCCGTAGAGCAGGCATTGTTGCCTAAGGTCCGTAGAGGTATCGACCAGAACGGTATGACTGTTTTGCCGGACCAGAATCGACGAGCGCAAACGCTTGTTGCGTGGATCTTTTGACAGGCAAACCTCGCAGTCACAACACAGAGAAGGAACCCCCGTAGAGGTCCCGGTTCCTAAAAATAGAATTTCCATAGAAACATATTTTCCACCGGGTCATGCCCGGAGAGAATGGTGCAAGAGTCTATTAAGCCGAGAAAAACGATTGCTCGCGGTAAAAAGCTGTTGCCAATAGGGTCGCGCGTTATGCTCATCATTTACCTTCGTGCCCCGAAGGGGTATCACGCTGGTTTAAATCATTGTAAGTAGGGTTCTCCGGTGTGTCAAGACTGGGAAAGAGGGTGAAATGGGTTTATACCGTCTAGCAGGGTCAATAAAACTTTTTTGGAGTCTTGTTGATCTGAATTGAATGCCCTGGGAAAATTGTGATAGAGTGTGTGTTTCGTTAAATACAGATTTTATTTAGAGGAGCTAAATATGTCAGCATTAGTTGCTAAACCTGCCCCGGATTTCACTGCCCAAGCCGTGATGCCTGATGGCAGTTTTAAAGAAATCAAACTTTCCGATTATAAGGGAAAGTATGTCATTCTGTTTTTCTATCCGTTGGACTTCACATTTGTCTGCCCGACCGAAATCATCGCTTTCAGTGAAAAAATAGATGAATTCAAGAAGCGGAATACCGAAGTGCTGGGAGTTTCCATCGACAGCCATTTCTCGCATCTGGCCTGGAGAAATACAGACCGTAAAAAAGGCGGCCTTGGCGACATCACCTATCCACTCGTTGCTGACTTGAGCAAAAAAATCACTTATGATTACGGGGTCATGCATGACGCGGGGATTGCTTTCCGTGGACTGTTTCTGATCGACAAGGAAGGTGTGGTTCAGCACCAGCTCATTAACAACCTACCCCTGGGAAGAAATATCGATGAAGCTTTGAGGATGGTTGATGTTCTGCAGTTTCATGAAAAAAGCGGGGAAGTGTGCCCGGCGAACTGGAAACAGGGCGAAGATGGCATGAAGGCGGATCCTGCCGGATCGCAAGAGTATTTCGGTAAACATAATTGAGGACACTTGGATGTGCCGACCTTTTCTAAGGTTGGGTGAGGGGCCTGAGATTTGGGGCGTTTCCAACAGGAAGCGCCCCTTTTTTTTCACATTTTAGAAATTTTATATGATTTTACTTTGTAATGATGATGGATTTAACGCGGATGGCCTGAGAACCCTGTATCGGGAACTCAGTCAGGAGGATGAGGTTATCATCGTTGCTCCGGAGACGGAGCAAAGCGCCATGGGCCACGCGATCACGCTGACCCAACCGCTCAAGGTTCGGAAGGTGGAGGAGGAAGGTCGGCTCGTGGGTTATGCTGTCAATGGAACTCCCGCCGACTGTGTCAAGCTGGCTATTGCGGTATTGCTGGATGAACCGCCCCGGCTGGTGGTTTCAGGGATCAATCTGGGAGGGAATCTCGGCATTTGCGCCCTTTACTCAGGAACTGTTTCAGCCGCGACCGAAGCGATGATTATGGGGGTTCCCGGTATCGCGGTCTCGCTGGACACCTATGAAAACCCGGATTTTGATCCTGCGGCGAAATTCACCCGCAAGCTGATTTCCAGAGTCCTTGAAAAGGGACTACCCCAGGGCGTTATCCTGAACGTCAATGTTCCGCCTGTTCCTGAAAGTGAGATTGCCGGGGTGGCTGTCACCCGTCAGGGGAAGTCACGGGTGGTCGAATCGTTTGATCAACGGGTGGACCCTAGAAACAATACCTATTACTGGATGGCGGGTGAGATGCGGTTCGATGAAACTGAAGAAGGGGTCGACTGTGTGATGGTGGCTAAAAACTATATATCGGTGACACCCCTCCATTTCGATCTTACCCATCACCCCTCCATCGAAGTGATCAAAGATTGGGATTTGGACCACTACTAGGCCAGCGTACCCGGCTAGCAGCCGGTGGCAAATTGCAATAACTTTATCTGGAGAGAAACGATACTTTTGGCTTGATGGGCTCTTGCCCAGTTGCCTCCACGGCTAGTGGAATAAAAAACGGGAAGGGCAAAAAGCCCTTCCCGTTTTATTGTGAACGCTTGAATTATTCTGCGGCAACTGCGTCGCGCAGGGCTTCTTTGCGGCTGAGTTTGACTCGGCCCTGTTGATCTACATCAATGACCTTGACTTTGATCTCATCACCTTCCTGAATCTCGTCACTGACATTTTTGATGCGACGGTCGCATATTTGCGAGATATGTACCAGACCATCGGTGCCAGGGAAGATTTCCACGAAAGCCCCGAAATCGACGATCTTTTTTACCTTGCCGAGATAGATTTTTCCGATCTCGACTTCCTGCACAAGGTTTTGCACAAACTCAACGGCCCTTTTGGCAGAATCCTCATCTGTGGAGGCGATCGAAACCACTCCATCATCGTTGATGTCGATAGAGACTCCGGTTTTGTCGATGATTTCACGAATGACCTTGCCGCCCGGTCCAATAACATCGCGAATCTTATCTTTGGGCACCGTAATGGTGACGATTCTCGGAGCGTATTGGGACATCTCTTCTCGCGGACTTTGCAGAGCTTTATCCATTTCGCCGAGGATATGCAGCCTTCCTTCTTTTGCCTGTTCGAGGGCCTTGGCCATGAGGTCGTGGCTCAGACCACCAATTTTAATATCCATTTGCAGGGCGTTGATGCCCTTAAGGGTTCCCGTCACTTTAAAGTCCATGTCACCGAGATGATCTTCGGAACCGAGGATGTCGGAAAGGATCGCAACCCGATCACCGTCCTTAATCATACCCATGGCAATACCCGCAACCGGGGCTTTGATGGGAACGCCTGCATCCATCAGTGAGAGCGAACCTCCGCACACGGAAGCCATGGAAGAGGAGCCATTGGACTCAAGAATCTCGGAAACGATGCGGATGGTGTAAGGGAATTTATCTTTATCCGGCAGGATAGGTATCAGGGATCGCTCGGCGAGCATACCGTGACCGATTTCGCGTCGTCCGGGGCCGGATAGAAACTTGACCTCGCCGGTACAGAAGGCCGGGAAATTGTAATGCAGGAAAAAAGATTTGGTGCCCTTATACTCCAAACTGTCGATCCGTTGTTCGTCCGAAGCGGTTCCCAAGGTTGTGGAAACGAGAGCCTGGGTTTCGCCACGAGTGAAAACAGCGGAACCGTGTACCCTGGGCAAGTAGCCGACCTGGATGGTGATGGGGCGGACATCGGCCAGGCCTCGGCCATCCACCCGATAGTGTTTGTCGAGAACCAGGTTGCGCACGATATCTTTTTCCAGGTCATGGAAAAGTTCTTTAATTGCGCCAGCTTTCTCTTCCAGTTCTTCAGGACTCAGCTCGGCCTTGAAGTCTTCTCTGATTTGCTTGATGGTATCGCTACGTTCGTGCTTGCCGGAGATTTGCATTGCTTCTGTAAGCTTGGCCGCAGTCTTTTCGTGGATTTTGCTTTTCAGTTCTTCATCCACTTGTGGTGCTTCCACCACGAGTTTTTCTTTGCCCAGAAGTCCACGTAGCTTGATCTGAATTTCGATCAATTGTTTGATTCTTTCGTGTCCGAACTCAAGGGCCGCCATCATATCGTCTTCGCTGGCTTCATTAGCACCCGCTTCAACCATTACGATTCCATCTGCTGTTCCTGCCATGACCAGGTTCAGGTCGCTATTAGCCGTATCCTCGTAAGTGGGGTTGAAAATCAGTTTGCCATCAACCCGGGAAATACGGGCTCCGGCAATAGGGGTTTCGAACGGAATGTCGGAGATCATCAACGCGGCGGAAGCGCCGGTGATAGCATTGACATCCGGAGGATTGGTCTGATCATGCGAGATGACCAGCGCAACAACCTGGGTTTCGTTTTTGAAAGCTTTCGGGAACAACGGTCGGATAGGTCTGTCGATCAATCGGCAGGTCAGGGTTTCGATGTCTCCGGGCCGGGCTTCCCGCCTGAAAAAGTTGCCGGGAATTTTTCCGGCGGCATAGGTTTTTTCCCGGTAGTCGACAGTCAGGGGAAAAAAATCGATTCCTTCTCGTGCCTGGCCAGCCATGGTAGCAGTCACCAATAGCATGGTGTCACCTTGCCGGACAATGACTGCGCCACCGGCTTGCCGGGCTAAGTCACCGGCTTCAATTGAAATTAGCTTTCCATCTATATCTATTTCTACTTTTTCCATTAATATATCTCCAATATCTTTATTTCCTGCGAATTCAGGATGGGTTGGGCGCGACTATCTGCGTATACCGAGCTTCACAATGATGCTCTGGTAACGGCTAACATCTTCTTTTTTCAAGTGGTCCAAAAGCTTTCGTCGTTTGCTGACTAGCTTGAGGAGTCCGCGCCGGGAATGATGGTCTTTGGAATGGGTCTTAAAATGTTCCGTAAGATAGGTAACGCGTTTTGTCAGTAATGCGATCTGCACTTCTGAAGACCCTGTGTCTTTTTCATGAAGCTTGTAATCAGTAATAATTGTGGTTTTTTGTTCAAGGTTCAGTGCCATGTTTTTTTCTCCAACTCGTTCAATGCAGGAAAACGATTGGAAAATGTTTTCGTAGAGACACACCAACACTTTTTATACTGAGGTGTCCCTGCGAAAACATTCCAATCTCTTTCCATCAAATTCTCAATGTTTATAATGGGTTCTCTATCTGCCTCCGGCGGCTCGTTGGTGGCCAAAGACAATTCTTAGAGATGCCCTAATTAAATCAAAACACGTTTCAATTTAAACGCGATATCTTTTGGACCCATCCGGGCGAACCCGTCATGGTCTACAAGGGGCTCGACGATGGCGAGCACCTTGTTACTGCCGTTGCAAACCCGCATTGCCATCCCTGGTTTAAATTCCCCGGGATAAGCTTTCAGGGAAAACTTAGGCAGGGCATTGCCATGGGAAAGAGAATCAATGAAATCATCATTGATGCGTATTTCCGGAAGAAATTCCAGAACTTTTTCCACAGGAAAAAGCACATCGGCCAGCTTCCCATTAACGCTTGCGCTTTCCAACGCTTCGGGACTGACTGAAGAGTCTTGATCGAACACGCCCACCTGTTTCCGGATCAACCGGGACATATGGGCACCGCAACCCAATTTTTGCCCAATATCATGGCAAAGGGTGCGGAGATAAGTTCCCGCAGAACAATGAGCCTCAAATTCTACCCGATTTTCGTCCATATTAATAAAATCAATGGAATAAAAATGGATTGAAACGGGTTTCCTCTCAATATTAATACCATTTCTGGCTAATTTGTAAAGAGGAATTCCTTTGCTTTTCTTTGCTGAGAACATGGGGGGAAGCTGTTTTTGCTCCCCGACAAAACTTCTGAGTATGTCCCTGACCTGGGTTTCGGTGACCAGGGAGGGGTTGCCCTCAAAAATGGTTTTCCCCGTAGAGTCCTGGGTGTCGGTGGCCGTTCCCAGAGTCATAGCGCATTGATAATGCTTGGATAAAGGGGAAAGGAACTGAATAATCCGGGTGGACTGGTTCAGGCAGATAGGCAAAATACCCTCTGCCATGGGGTCCAGAGTGCCAATATGTCCGGCTTTTTTAACGCCCAAAATCCTTTTTACCGAGCTGACCATGGCAAACGAGGTGGGACCAGACGGTTTATAGAGGTTGACCACCTGATTCAGAGTGCAGTTCATTGAGTATTCTTGATATTTTTTCAACATGATCGGCATTATCATCCCGCCGGAATTCCAATGCCGGAAGGAATTTTAAATAAAGGTTTTTACCTAAGGTGCTACGGATGAACCCTTTCGCGCTGTTCATTCCTTCCAGGGTATCGGTCTTTTCTTTTTCCGAGCCCATCACGCTAACAAATATTTTAGCGTGTTTGAGATTGTCGGAAAGCTCCACCTTGGTGATGGTGGCGAAGCCTATCCGGGGGTCGTTCAACCCTCTCTGGACTATCTTGGATATTCCTTCATAAATCAGTTCCTGAATTCTATGAGAACGCTTGAATCGCATGCAAACACCTGCTGTATCAAAAATTTTCAGATCCCAGGTTCATGGTTTCTGTTTTGCAGTTGGTGATCTCGGCCAAGTTCATTCGGTCGATAGCATCGACTACCTTTGTCATCAACCCGTCCATGTAACGGCGGTCGGACCCCACAGCGGAGATTCCGATGTGGAGGCTTTGCCAATTATCCGGGTCTCCAACTTCTGCGACCGACACATTAAAATTATTCTTGAGCCGGTCTTTAATGGCCCTAACGACCCGGCGCTTTTCTTTTAGCGACCGGCTTTCGTGCAAATAAAACTTGATGTAGCAACAACCGATAATCATTTTTCATTGCGGAGGTCCGCATATCAGGAGATGATCTCTTCCATTACGAACGGTTCGATCACATCTCCCAGTTTTATATCCTGAAATTTTTCGATAGACAGGCCGCAATCATAACCAGCGGCGACTTCTTTTACATCGTCCTTAAACCTTCTGATAGACGCGATCTTGGCTTGGTAGACTACCACATTGTCTCGAATCAAGCGGGCCTCCAGGTTGCGTTCAATTTTACCTGACAGAACATGGCATCCGGCAATGGTGCCGACTTTGGGAAGAGTAAAAACTTCCCGGACCTCGGCTCTGCCGATAATCCGCTCTTTGTATTTGGGAGCAAGCATTCCCTCCATGGCCTGCTTCATGTCATTGATGGCATCATAAATAATGCTGTAGAGACGAACATCTACCTGGTCCCTTGTGGCAAGTTTTGTGGCTTGGTCTGTTGGGCGTACGTTGAATCCAATAATGATGGCGTTGGACGCGCTGGCCAGAATAACATCCGACTCGGTGATACCCCCAACCGCGTCATGAATGCATTTGATGCGAACATCCTTGTTTTCCAGGTTCCTGAAGGCCTCCTGGACGGCGAGAATCGAGCCTTGGACATCTGCTTTGATGATCAGATTGAGTTCTTTAATCTGGCCTTCGAGAATCTGCTGGTGCAAGTCGTCCATGGTGATGCGCGTGGATTTGGCCAATTGGATTTCCCGCTGTTGTTGCAGTCTCAGATTACTGAGTTGCCGCGCCTTTTTTTCATCCCGAACTACCATGAAGTGATCACCGGGCTGCGGAACATCCGGCAAACCCACTACCTCTACAGGAGTGGCCGGAATGGCCTGTTTAATTTTTTTGCCTTTGTCATCAAGAAGTGCCCGGATCTTGCCAAAATAGCAACCAACGATGAAAGGTTCGCCGACTCTCAAGGTGCCGCTTTGGACAACCAGGGTGGCGAGAGGTCCGCGCCCTTTATCCAGTTTGGATTCGATCACTACTCCTTTGCCGCGGAGCGACGGGTTTGCTTTCAGTTCCATGATTTCTGCTTGCAGGAGCAGGTTTTCAAGGAGGTTGTCAATGCCGGTTCCCTTTAGCGCCGAGACTTCCACGTAAATTGTTTGTCCGCCCCAATCTTCAGGCAGGAGGCCCAGGTCGGCCAATGCTTTTTTGACCTCATCGGGTTTTGCGTCCGGTTTGTCAATCTTGTTGATAGCGACAAGAATCGGAACACCCGCCGCTTCGGCGTGGTGAATCGCTTCCTTGGTTTGCGGTTTGATTCCGTCATCGGCGGCCACAACCAGAACGACAATATCTGTCACCTGCGCACCCCTGGCCCTCATGGCTGTGAAGGCTTCGTGTCCCGGTGTGTCGAGGAAAGTGATGGGCGATCCCTTGATGTGGGCTTGGTAGGCACCAATATGCTGAGTGATTCCACCGGCCTCAAATTTGGTTACCTCAGTTTTGCGGATGGCATCCAGAAGGGAGGTCTTGCCGTGATCGACATGGCCCATGATGGTCACAATCGGAGCTCTGGGAACATGGTCTTTGGTGTTGTCCTGTTCCTCTTCGGTGAAATCCAGATCAGATTTTTCAATAAAAAGTTCAACCTCGAACCCAAGTTTATCTGCCACCTTGCTGGCAAGGTCAAAGTTTAGAGTTTGGTTGATATTGGCCAGGATTCCAAAAACCATTAATTCCTTAATGATTCCATTCGGAGCACATTTCAATTTTTCTGCCAGTTCCCGTACCGGAATGTTTTCGCCAATTTGAACCAGTTCAAATTTTTCTTCTTCTACGCTAGGTTCTGGGGTTGGTGTGGGACCAACGGGGGGTAATTTTACCTCAGGGGGTTTAACTTTCGCAACTGGGGGCTTAACTTTTTGGGCCGGGGCCGGTTTTTTCTCGACAGGCTTAGGTTTCTCTTCTTTTTTGATTATTTTGAGGCCGAGTTTTTTTACTATTTTACCTTCCGGTGCTTTCTTGGCTTTTTCTTCTTTGGCCGGCGCCTTGGCTTTTGGGGTTGAGGCTTTTTCGGTTTTGCCGGCTGATTTTTTTGCGGCTTTTTTGGCGGCGGTAGATTTAGCCTGGGTTTTGGCGGTTGTGACCTTTACCTTGGAGGGAACCTTGATTTTTATTTTCGCCTTGGCTTTTTTCGCCACTTTTTTCGGAGCGATTTTGGGCGCAAAGAGGTCGCGGATATATTCCGTGGCTTCCCCATCAATGGAACTCATATGGTTTTTTACAGCGATATCATGTTTCTGCAGGGCCTCAATGATCTGATCATTCTGAATATTGAGTTCCAAGGCCAGTTTGTTGATGCGAATCTTAGCCAAATTTCCTCCTGTTATGAGACAACAGCACAATTCTCTTACGACCCGGAGTCGACAAACAGTTCACGGGTTTGGGAAAAGTTTTCGGGTCTCGATAGAATGATACTGATAGGGTTTGAACTTTAAACATTTTCAAGATTTTCCAGACGTTGTTTGACCTGTTCCAGAATAGATTGGCCAATCTTCTCATCAATACCTTCCATAGAGAGTAACTCATCCAGTGGAGTAACAGAAAGCTCGGCCAAAGTTTCAAATCCGTTACTGATAAGAGTTTGCAGGACCTCAGGAGGTACTCCTTTTAATTCCTGTATCGGGATTTCTTCCTCCTCCTCAGAGGTTTCTTCCTCCTCAGCCGGTTCGTCCGCGACAGGTTCACTTTCGATGGTTTCTGGTACCGTCTCATCCGGCTCGGATGCTTTAGGGGTTTCCTTTTCAGCCGATTCCTGTGCCAGTTCTACTTCCTTCATATGGGGTTCCACCAAATTCATCAGGGCTTCGGCCTTCTTAGGACCAATGCCCGGTAACAGGACCAAACCTTTTATTCCCCGCTTCATTGCCTCCTCATAGGTGACAACGTTCTCATTGAAAAGGAGGGTCATCACTTTTTCACCCAAACCTTTGGTATTTTTAATGTCATCCAGAAAATCCACGGTGGATGTTTTGCCTGAGGTTAAAAAGGCATGTTCTGCACCCAGTTCCGAACCTTCAGATGGGCCTTTGATATCTACTTTCCAACGAACAAGCTTGGCGGCCAGTCGCACATTTTGTCCTTTTTTTCCAATGGCCAGGGACATTTGGTCTTCGGCCACGATGATCGTCATTTGTTTGTCTTCAGGATTGAGAACAATTCTAGCGACCTTGGCCGGACTCAAGGCGTTTTTGATATAGGTTTCCGGGTCTTCGGAGAATTCGACGATATCTATTTTTTCTCCACGCAGTTCCTGGACAATGGACTGGACCCTCATTCCGCGCATACCAACACAGGCGCCGACTGCGTCAATTTCCCGGTCGTTGGTTCTCACTGCAATTTTGGTACGACCATTGGGTTCCCGAACCACTCCCATGATTTCCACCATTCCCTCGCTGATTTCGGGAACCTCCATCTCGAATAAACATTTGATCAACCCGATATGGGTGCGGGAAAGGATTACCAACGCATGCTTGGGTGTTTTCCGGACATCCAGGATATAAGCCCGAATCCGTTCTCCACGATTGAAACTTTCCCGGAAAACCTGTTCCCGTCGCGGCAGAACGCCTTCTGCTTTTCCCAGGTCAACGATAAGGTCCCCATGTTCCATCCTGTGAACCATTCCGTTGATCAATTCTCCTTTTCTATCGATGTATTCGTTATAAATCAGGTCTATTTCCGCTTCGCGGACTTTTTGTATGATCACCTGCTTGGCAAGCTGGGCCGCAGTGCGCCCATAATCTCCCATAACCTGCTGGACCAGAACCTGGTCTCCGATCTGGACATCCTCGGAAAATGCCGAAGCGTCCTCCAGGCTGATTTGTTCATCCGCCAGATCGACGGTTTCAACTACCTTTTTTTCCAGGTAAATTTCAACTTCACCGGTGGCCTCATTGAATTCGCTTTGCAACTCAGTGGCCGCAGGATACCTTTTACGTGCGGCAACCTCGACTGCAGATTTCAAGGCGTCAATCAGGATGTCCTTGTCGATTCCCTTATCTCGACTTATCTGTTCCAGAATGCTGATTGTTTCCATGCTCATGGTGCTTATCCTAAATTTCAATAACTAAGTTTGCTTTGGCCACTTGGCTCAACGGAATTTCAAAAGGCTTTCCATCCAAATCTATAAATATGATTTGATCTTTAAAATCAGCCAGGATGCCGGTAAACTTTCTTTTGTTATCAATCGGGGAAAGGCTGTGAAGGCGAATCCGCTTTCCCTTGAATTTCAAAAAATCTTTTTCCCGTTTAAGAGACCGGTCCAAGCCGGGGGATGAGACTTCCAGATTAAAGGGGATTTTGATGGTTTCCTCGACATCAATGAGATCACCAGTCAAGTGGCTGACCTTCTGGCAGTCAGCAACGGTGACACCTCCTTCTTTGTCGATAAATATTCTTAGAATCCAGTTAGGCCCTTCTTTTTTATATTCAACATCAACCAGTTCCAATCCTTCTGCTTCAAGGACGGGCTCTATCAAATCCATGACCGATTGGGCAATCGGGATTTTTGCCATC
>JAPKCW010000252.1:0-2508 GCA_028822815.1 Nitrospinaceae bacterium
CAGTGTTAACCCCTCTTTTTTAAAGTACCCGTTCCGGGCATGAAGGCTACGGAAGAATGCCACGCCCTTGGGGCTAGTAACCAAGGCCGGTGAGGAATATGCGAATATTGTCGGCGAGTGTGGCTTGCGGAACGGTGTAGACAAAAATATGGATCATCGCGAAGTATTGCAATGTGACATAGGCCGATAGGAAATCCCACCCAATATATTTATCGAAGGTCCACGGTTTTCTACGTGTTTTTCTCTTGTGCAAGAGCCAGAACTCGCTTGCTGTGATTCCCAGTCCCAGCAAAACAAAATAAGGCCACTGTTTTATGGACTCTGTAAGGCTATGGAGTTCGACGCCAGAATAAAACACGGCTTCGGTCATATGTCCCCAGATGCGGGATTTCATCGATTTGAAAAAACAGCGCGCCTTACGAAAATGCTTTCCACCATTGATCTGGTTCCAACCCTTTTGGAATTGCTCGCTTTGCAGATTCCCGCAGACCTTCCCGGCGAATCCTGGGTCCCGGCAATGCGCCATCCGGGTTCCATCCCAGGCACGGAGAAAATATTTTTTCATGAAAAACCTTATGGGGTGGAATACACTGGAATCCGCACCGAGCAATGGAAGTTCGTGCATAAAAATGAAAAACGCAGTGAAAGCTCTCTACTCATTGATCTGGTAAACGATCCAGAAGAAAATCATTCTGCCGATTCCTTGTCGAAGGCAAAAGAAATGGGAGCATTTTTAGAGGAGTGGAAAAAAGAAAACCTGTTTATCACTCAGACGCGAGAAATGACGGAAGCTATGAGGCAGGCATTAAAAGAAGGGGGGTATCTGCGCAAATGAATAACATGGAATCGTATCCATCCCCAAGAAAAGTTCTGGTCCTATTGCTTCTGATGGATGTCGGGGTGGGTGCACTGCACATCCTGTTTTCATCGGACCTCGAAATAGGCGCGTTTTTTAATCTGGCTCATGAAGAAAATTTGCCCACCTGGTATTCCAGTTTTCAATTCCTACTTGTTGCCGGCGCGGCAGTATTTTGTTATGTCTTAGAAAAAACAGTCAGTTCGCAAAAGACGGCTGGCTGGGGATGGCTGGTGGTGGCCCTGTGCATGCTGGGTTTAGCTATTGATGAGACCCTCCAAATTCATGAAGTCCTCATCGATCAGGTCATGTCCGGCAACGCGGGAAACAATCTGCGCCACTTTTTCGGGGCCACCCGAGACACCGATTCGCTTTTATGGACGGTGGTCTTCGCTCCGATACTGATTCTGGCGGCGATCGCATTGATTTTGTTCTATTATTCCCGGCTACGTAGCAATCGGTCCCTGTTTCGACTTTCCCTGCTCCCTCTTTGTCTTTTGGCCTTGTCCGCCGGACTGGAATTTATGGAAGCCAAAACATTGAGTTCTTTTGCCCAGGACCCCATGGTCCGGTACCGGCAATTTATTTTTATAGAAGAAATGGCGGAACTTGTTGCCGCGTCACTTTTTGTCTGGATTCACTATCAATACGCAATGTGGTGGAGAGCCTCCCATTACCAATTCAGCGATGCGGGTGAACTGTGAGAAGTATGATATTCTGAATCTATCCACTTCTTTGAGTTTTGTTTATGAAGCGTTTTATATTTATATCCATTCCACTCTTGATGGTGCTGATGGTTTTCGCCTTTTATGACGAAGCCTTCTCTTCGAAACCCTACAACCGCCTGGTGCATGAGAAGAGTCCTTACCTTCTGCAACATAAAGATAATCCTATTCACTGGTACCCGTGGGGAGAAGAAGCGATTGCCGCAGCACAGCGGGAGAACAAGCCCATATTTCTCAGCATCGGTTATTCCACCTGCCACTGGTGCCATGTTCTGGAAAAGGAATCCTTTGAAAATGAAGAAGTGGCGGCATTGCTGAACGAAGCATTCATCTGCATCAAAGTGGACCGTGAAGAGCACCCGGATGTTGATCAGTTTTATATGAACGTGGTACAGGCGATGACAGGCCGCGGGGGCTGGCCTTTGACAGTGGTGATGACGCCGGACAAAATACCCGTCTTTGGCGGTACTTACTTCCCACGTGAAGAGCTCATTAAAATTTTAGGGTCGATCCGTTCCGCATGGATTGAGCAACCGGAAAAAATAAAAGAAGTGGGCGACGCTGTGCGAAAATTTATTGAAGCCGGTGATCGCATTTCCACTAAATCCGTTCCCCTTGATGAAACGATGCTGAAAGATTTTTATAAAAAATTCCTCGTCAGCTATGACGAAATAAATGGTGGATTCGGCCTCGCCCCAAAATTCCCGCCGACAATGAAAATGCGGCTACTGTTGCGCATCGCCCAACGTACCGGAGATCAGCACGCGATAAAAATGGTGGAGTCCACTTTAGAACATATGGCGCGAGGCGGAATTTACGATCACCTCGGGGGTGGATTCCATCGCTATTCCACCGACCCCATTTGGCTGGTGCCACATTTTGAGAAGATGCTCTACGACCAGGCGACCTTGGCGACAGTCTACCTGG
>JAPKCW010000055.1:0-11702 GCA_028822815.1 Nitrospinaceae bacterium
ACCAGCGAGCAAAGAGCTATCTTGGCTCAACAGGCCCTTTCCCAGTTGCCTTTTCTGCCAGGAAACTGGTTTCAAACTGCGCGCAAAGATGTTTGGTTGCTTGACAGGTTATTGCAAGTTGGCCCCACGCCTAGTGGCGTTGGCCGGGCTTAAGTTTTCGGTATTTCTTGTCGATGGGAGATAGAGAAGAGTCTCCTTTTGACAGGTGAGAAATGAAGCTCAAGCGCAAAGAAATTTTGGACCTTTTAAGGTCATTTGGAGTGAACCAGATGTCCGAGTTAAAGAACGGTTGCCGCGATTACGAAACTAATTTCAAAAAGCGGCAGAAGCGGGAAGACCAACGGTTCACACGCCATTCAATCCGGTTGTAGAGATCGGGCAAACTCGAAGGCTTTCTCCATTTCAGGCAGTCGGGCCAGTTCTGAAACCACTTCCAGATACCGAATGACCCCTTCACGGTCGAGCACCATAATGGCCCGAGCCAGCAGTCTATTTTCCTCAATCAAAAGCCCGGTCGATTTGCCAAACTCAGCGTCCCGGTAGTCCGAAAGGAACAGGATATTGTGAATGTTCGCTTCTTTCGTGAAACGTTTTTGGGCAAACGGCAGGTCCCGACTGATCGTCACCAGATTGGCGGTTTGGTCCAGCCCTTTGTTCTCTTCGCTAAGGATGTGAGTTTGTTTTTCGCAGGTGGGAGTATCCAGGGAGGGAACGACACTCAGTATTGTCACCTTGCCTTTGAACGATTTTAGATCAATCATGTTCAATCCCAGGTCAGGAAGGCGGACAGTCGGAAGTGTTTGACCCACCTGCGTTATTTCTCCAATCAACGTCAGCGGTTTTCCTCTTAATGTAACTGCCTGCCCCCAACTCGATCCCGCAAAAATCAGGACCAGGATTAAACTCCCATATATTTTATGAAGCATAATGAGCTCTCCTTATCAGCTGGGTTTTTCTGCCCTATCTTAGCATTTTAGATCGACGACTTTAACACCCACATTTTGATTCAGGAAAAAGGTCTAGGTCTGATAAGATCGGACTAATCCACTAATACATGGTTTTATCATGGTCGAACTCAACACCATCTCCGAATTAAAGAGACATGTTAAAGCCTGCACTCTTTGCGAGGCCGATCTTCCCTTCCCACCAAAACCCATTTTTTCCTTTTCCGCAAGATCAAAAATACTCATCGTCGGCCAGGCTCCGGGTATCAAAGTGCATGAATCCGGTATTCCCTGGAACGATGCCAGCGGCGACAGGTTACGTGCATGGATGCAGGTCTCGAAAGAACAATTCTACAACACGAAATACTTTTCAATCGTGCCAATGGGATTCTGCTATCCCGGAAAAGGCAAATCAGGTGATTTGCCTCCCCGTCCCGAATGTGCAGAAAAATGGATGACGCCTATTCTTGATAAACTGCCTCAAAGGCAGATCACACTTTTAATAGGCCAATATGCCCAGGCTTGGTTTTTAAAATTCAGTAAGAAAGCGACGCTGACAGAAACGGTGAAAAACTGGAAGCTATATCTACCCGATTACTTTGTTTTGCCGCACCCTTCACCTCGCAACAATATCTGGCTTAAGAAAAATCCGTTGTTCGAAAAAAATCTTGTGCCGAAATTAAAAAAAAGATAGGTGAAGTTCTCTCCTGAAAATCAAAATTCAACAACGGTGACGCCATCGCCCCCTTCGTGGCGCGAGCCTGGGTTGAACTGCTTGCATAACCCGGCTTTTTCCAGGTAATTACGCACCATGGTCTTGATCGTTCCCATTCCATGGCCGTGAATGATGAGTACCCTCTGCACTTTTTGCACAATGGCCCGGCTGATGAAAGCCTCCATAACAACTTCTGCCTCTTCGCAGTTCATGCCCCTTAAGTCGCAGGAGGACACCGGGCCGCCCTCTGACTCGGTATGAATACTTATCGAAAATATCTTTTCGGGTATTTTTCCTTTTTGCCGTGGATTACCGCGAAGGGCGCTGGCCTCAACAATCGTGGTGATATTGCCCATTTTGACCCGTAGTTTTTTCTTTCCCTCAGGAGATTCCAGTAGGGTGGCGAGCGTTCCTAGGTTCAAAATCAAAACCGTGTCGCCGGATTTCATGTTTTCTGCCGGCAGGGTCCATTCGTCGAGGTCTTCCACTTTGGAGGACAAGGGCATTTGGTTCATGGACTGTATTTGTTTTCCCACTTTACGGATTTTAGGAAGGTCTTTCTCGCCTTTGATCTGCTGGATCATTTTTCGAATTACATCTTTACCGGCACGCACTTCCAACTGTAGTTTTTTAGTTTTGTTTTTTTGGAAATCTTTTTCTTCATTTCGTAATCGCTGGGTCAGGATTCTCTGCTCCCTTGCCAAAGCTGCAGTTTCTTCTTTCTGCCGTTTTATTTCTTCCTGATCGCGGTGGAACTCCAGTCTCTGGCGGGTTAAATCTTCCAGTAGATTTTCCGCACGATCCTCCTTGGCCTGATACAAATTTCGTGCCTGGTCGATGATACTTTTTTGCAGGCCCAGCCGCTCGGCGGTATCGAGGGCGGCGCTTTGTCCCGGTGCGCCAAAAATCAAACGGTAGGTGGGGCTCAGCGTATCGAGATTGAACTCGGTACAGGCATTGAGGAAACCTGTATGCGTTTGCGCCAAAATTTTCAAGGTAAAATAGTGGGTAGAGACCAATGTCATCACATTTTTGCTTTTAAGATCAAGAAGAATGGCTTCTGCCAGTGCCGCGCCTTCTTGCGGGTCGGTGGCAATTCCTAATTCGTCCAGAAGTACCAGTGAGCCTGCGTCAACATGATCCAGGATATGAATGATTTTTTTCAAGTGCCCGGAAAAGGTTGACAACTTTAATTGAATATTCTGATCATCACCGATATCGGAATAAACCTTCGTGAAAAATGGAATCCTGGAATCTTCTTTGACCGGAAGATGCAGTCCCGCTCTGGCCATCAGGGCCAGTAAGCCCAAGGTCTTTAGCGTCACCGTTTTGCCCCCGGTATTGGGGCCGGAAATGATTACTACCCTGACCGAGGCGTCCCACTCAATGGTATTGGGAACCACCATTTCTCCATCCAGAACCAGTTCCGGGTTTCGGGCTTCTTTAAGTTCCATGATCGAGTCGTGGTTCATGGGGCAATGTACCGCCGCCATGGTTTTGCTCAGACGGGCTTTGGCGAAAATGAGATCCAGAGATATCAGGGTTTCCAGATTCCTTTCCAACTGTTCCTGGAATTGCAGGGTTTGCAGAGCAAGCGATTGCAGGATTTTAATTTTTTCCTGCACAACTTGCAGCCGGGCTATTTTCAATTGATTGTTCAGGGGCACGATGGAAGTGGGCTCTATGAATAGAGTTTGTCCCGTTCCGGAACTGTCATGCACGATGCCGTCAACCCGGGATTTGAACTCTGCCCGCACCGGGATGACCATTCGTTCTTCACGTTCGGTGATGTAGGAGTCCTGCAGGGCCTCGCGGATACTGTCCGTCTTGAAGAGACGTTGCAGACGTTCTTCCAGTTTGCGTTTTGCGGTTTCTGTATTGCGGATGGCTTGGCGCAGTTCCGGTGTGGCGTTTTCCCGGATGTTTCCCTCATCATCCACGCAACGGGCTAGTTCCTCCAGAAACTCCCTGAGGGGGTCGAGTCTTTCCAGCCAGGTATGCAAGTGGGGATAAGCGGATTTTTTATCCCTTTCCCGGCAAAGGTTCCGGCACAGTCGCAAAAGTTTGATGAGAGACAGGCATTGGCCCGGCTCGATCATCTTTTGCTCCTCAGCGTCCCGGAAAATCGGGCTTATATCTTCAAACCGATCCATCGGGAAGGAATGCAAAGAAGCCAGCAAGGCAACCATCTCGGCAGTTTCTTCAAGCAGAACTTTTGCACAATCAAAATCGTCTTCGGGTTTTAACTGCTGGCATTGATCCTGGGTGATGGGAGAACAGGCATGGTTGGCCAACGCCGAGACCACTCTGTCCCAGCCTAGAAGGTTCATGGATTTTTCAATCAGGGATGTGTTGCTCATAATAAAGGCTCATCCAGCCGAGACAACTCTTTGCTGGCAGACACAGCTGTTGCTCGTTGCCCCTCCGGCGAGGAGTGGACCAGAGTGGACTCGAGAAGAATGCTCACTCTGGCATCATAAAGACGGTTGGGATCGCGAAAATTTTTATATCCATACAAGAGCACAGCGAGGTCTTTTTCCACTTTCTTTTTATAGCTGGTCTTTTTTTCTCCGGGAACCAACTTTTTGCTTTGAACCTGGATTTTTTGGGTGGTGATGGTGACCGGTTTATCGAAGTCAACGGTTTCGGTATTGAAATACAAATCATATTCAATGATATGCTGTCCCATCACCTCAAAAATATTGTGGCCTTTACGGGTAGCGAACAGAGTGGCGATTTTACCATCCCGTTTAACTGGATTCGGGCTTTCCGGTCCGGGCAGTTCCAACAAGGCGAGATTCTGTCCTTGAACCAGCCGCGCCCAGTGGATCGCTCCCATATGGTTGCCTTCCCGGGTCATGCGGACGACGTCAGGATTCAGCCGGCGTTTTTGCTTGCGAATCCATTCCACCATGGCGGGCACTTCCGATTCGGGCAGGAAATGGCCTCCGTGAGCCGTTCCTCTTTCCCCATGTTCCCGGTAGGTGACGGGATATTTCATGTCGGAGAGAATTTTATGAATCCGCCGACTGAGTTGGATGGGGAAAATAGGATCGTGCGCGCCTTGGATCATATAAATCGGCGTATTGCGAAGATTTACCAGAAAATGCATGTACCGGGGAGTGATGCTTCCGGCGATGGGGATCAACCCGGCAAACCGGTCCGGATAAAACATGCCGATCATGTAAGCACCGATAGCGCCATTGGACAACCCGGTAAGAAAAATCCGATCCGAATCTATATTGTATTGTTCGCGAACCTGATCAATGAGACCGAGCACCATTTCCTCGGCGGGCCGTGCCCACCAGGCTCCCATCGGATAAGTGGGACACAACACTGCGAACTCTTTTTGCAAACGCTCGACCCAGGCCGGAATGGTGTTGGCCCCGCTACCGCCCAGCCCATGCAGGACAACAACGAGCGGGATCTTTTCATCTTGTTTCAATGACTCAGGAAGAAACAAGGCATAAGGGTAGTCTTTTCCATTGTGCCTGACCTGTAAATTTTTTTGCAATCCGACAGGGCCCGTGCCTTTTTTTGCCTGTGCACGGAGGAGGGATTTGACCATTTCGTTTGAGACTTGAGCCGACTTCAAACGCTCCAGCACCTGGGTTTCCACCTCGGGGTCCTGAGTGGAAAGAAACAAGCCTACTTCAGACTTAACGTCTTCTTGCACTGTGCCAGACTCTTGTAACGTAGAACACGACACGGCAAACAGGAAAACTAAAAAAAATTTCGGGATATTCATGGCTTACACAGTATCGGACTTTAAAATCTTTGTAAAGGTTTTAGGATTGCTCTAAGTGGCTAATTTTATTGGAATTTTCTGTCGCCATGCGGTAAAATTCATTCTTGTTTAGCTGCGTAGTTTTATTCTTTAAGGAGTCCCCCAGAAATTTCCTACGGCCATGAGCGTACCCTTTGGAAAAGGAACGCGAATTGCCAGCCGAAAAAATTGGATAAATAAACACTCTTCTTATGGCCTGCCTGATGAATTCACTCAAAGTACCTGTTCAAACTCTGGTTAAAATTCTCAATCTAGGAATGCTCTCGCTTGGAAAATGCCGAATGGATGTGGGCGAATCTGCCGGGTTGACCCGGATGTTCACGGTAAAGAAAAGTGGAATGGATTTTGTGGGGCAGGTCCGGGTGCGTCCTGGAGACCCCGCCATTCGGATCGAGGTCTTCAATGAAAATTATTTTGAGGAGTTTGAACAACCCGAATCTGCTGTGCTCGACAACTTAGCTCGGAAAGTTCTCGGACGGGTGTCAAAGGATAAGGAATTACCGGAGACGTTGAAAACCTTGATCCACGAACATTTTGCCGAGCAGGACTTGCGGGAGGAAGAAAAGGAAGAAGAGGAAGTTGCGGAAACCGTCAACGAGCGGGACTTGGATAAAATCTTTGCGTGCCTGAACAAGGAGTATTTCAATGACCGGGTTCAGGCGAAGATCATGTGGGGACGCGATGTAAAATCGCATAACAAAAGCGGGTTTCGATATGGCTCCTACGATGAGGGAAAAAAACTCATCCGGGTTCATCCGCGGTTGAAGCAGGACTTTGTACCCCTGTGTGTTCTGGAACTCACTGTTTATCATGAAATGTGCCACCAGTTTGTCCCGTCCTACAAAAGGAACGGAACCTGGCAGAGTCATCACCCTGAATTTAAAAAGAAGGAGCGGGAGTACAAAAACTTCAAGGATGCCAGGAACTGGGAAAAGCATAACTGGCACCGTTTGCTCCTTCCTTCCGTCGAGAATGCCGAATCGGCGATAGCCTGACCCTCTAGCGAGGGAAGCAACTGGCCACGCCTGGTGACCCTCTAGCGAGGGAGGCAGATAGCAATGACCCGTTGAGCCGAGAACGCGACTGCTCGCCAAAAAGAGCGGTTGCACGCTGGCTCCACGCCTAGTGGCTTGCAAACGCCGTTGATTTGGCCTAAATTGGTTTCACGCCATGAAAATGATCAAATGTTACATTCAGTATGAAAAGTTGGAAGCGGTCCGGGAAAAGCTTTTTGAATTAGGAGTGCCCGGAATATCAGTGGTTGATGCTAAAGGCATTGGCAAACCGATGAGCCATTTGAAATCCGACCCCGACTTGAAAGTTCCGCAGTTTCATCCCTGTGTGGAAATTTCCGTGGTTCTGGAAGCCGAAGCAGTGGAGGAAGTGCTGGACATGATCGTGGAGACGGTGCAGACCGGCAACTTGAGCGATGGAAAGATTTTTGTCCTGCCGGTTGAAGAAGCCGTCCGGGTCCGTACCGGGGAGCGGGGCAAACAGGCCCTCTATTAATTGGAACCCTTCCGTTGATTGCTGAAAATCTCGCTGAAGTCCGGGAACGGATTTCCCAAGCCACCAAAAAGTCGGGAAGAGATCCAGACAGCGTCCGCCTGGTTGTTGTTTCCAAACAGGTGGACATTGCCCACATTGAAGAAGCCCGGACAGCAGGTGCCGTGATATTCGGGGAGAATAAAATCCAGGATGCTGTTCCCAGAGTAGACCAACTGGGATCGGAAGGAATTTCCTGGCATTTCATCGGTCACTTGCAAAAGAACAAGGTCAAGTTCCTCGATGAACGCTTCGACTTGATTCATTCAGTGGATAGTCTGGAACTGGCGGAGAAAATTGCTAAATTATGCCAGACAGAAAACCGGGTACAGAGGGTTTTGTTACAGGTCAATGTTTCGGGCGAAACTGCAAAATTTGGCATGGAACCGGGCGAACTGGAAAAACAGATGCTGGCTTTTTCCCGTTTGAAAGGAATTCGGGTTGAGGGGCTGATGACCATTCCGCCTTACCATCCCGATTCGGAAAATTCCCGCAGGCATTTTTCACGATTGCGGGAACTTCGCGACCAATGCGAAAAACAGAACCGGATTTCTCTGTACGAACTTTCCATGGGCATGACCAACGATTTTGAGGTTGCGGTAGAAGAGGGCGCTACGCTGGTTCGTGTTGGCACTGCTATTTTTGGCCCCCGCCGGGCCATAGATCGGAAGTAATTTAAGAGGAGATCATCGTTGTGCTGAAAAATAAAAAAATTGGATTCATTGGCGGTGGCAACATGGCCGAAGCCATGATAAAAGGCCTACTTTCCGCTTCGTTCATTGAAGCAAAAAATGTTTTTGTTTCGGAACCCTCAGAAGCGAAACGGGATACCCTGCATGCAGAGTACAAAATCAAGGTCAGTGCCGACAACCGTGAACTGGTGAAGAAATGCGACATCATCATTCTCGCGGTCAAACCGCAGATTGTGCAAAAGGTTCTGCGTGATATTGCTTCGCTGGTGGGACGTGACAAACTGGTTATATCTATTGCCGCCGGAGTTCCCATTGCCATCATGGATGATGTTCTGCGGGGAGGCAAAAATAAAAAGTTCAGTATTGTGCGCACCATGCCCAATACTCCGGCACTGGTTCAGGAAGGGGTGACAGCTATTGCTTCCGGCGAGCATGTTCGTAAAATCGATGTGAAAATCGCCCACCGTATATTTGAAGCGGTGGGCCGCACCGTCGATGTTGAAGAGGACCAACTCGATGCCGTGACGGGTTTGAGTGGCAGTGGGCCAGCTTATATCTTTATGCTGATCGAAGCACTCTCTGATGCCGGAGTCAAAATGGGTCTTTCACGCGAAGTGGCCAATACCCTGACCATCCAGACGGTGCTGGGTTCCGCCAAACTTGCCAGAGAGAGCGGCAAACATCCCGGCGAACTCAAAGACATGGTCACCTCCCCTGCCGGCACCACCATCTCCGGACTGCATGCCCTGGAAGAGGGGAGTTTTCACACCACCCTGATGAATGCTGTGGAAGATGCCACCCTGCGTTCCCGCGAGTTGGGCCAAATCGCCCTCAACAAAAACACCACTAAGCGTGGGGCCAAATGAGCAACTACTAGCCGTAGGGGCAAATTGAAATGGCCTATTGCCTCGAGAAAACGTATGAGCAAAAATACAACAACTTATTAGAATGTGCTTGAAGCCGGAAACGCCAGCAAATGGGAACCGATTGAAGGCACGGATGGAATGTTGCAGCAATTGACTTTAACTATGGATGATGTGACAGGGGATTACACAAGGTTAACTCGATTTCAAGCTGGAGCTGATACAAAAAAATTTGGTGCGAAGTCGCATGATTATCCGGAAGAAATTTATATAATTTCCGGTCGGATCTATGATGAAGCTTTCGACATGTGGCTGGAGGCGGGACATTTTGCCAGTCGGCCTCCGGGTGAAGTGCATGGGCCATTTATTTGCGAGGAAGAATGTCTGGTTCTGGAAGTCTCGCATCCAAGTCAGTCGATAAAGGCTACTTAATGATTACCTCAAGTTCACTCTTTAAACGCATGAGGTGGTTCACCGTTCTACTCCTTTTTGCTTTTTCTCTCCCGGAAGAAGCCCAAACTTCAAACATTCCCGACATGATAAAAATTAAAGCGGACTGCTTCACCATGGGAAGTGAGGAGTTCGTGGTCGAGGAACCGGAACACAAGGTTTGCCTCAATTCTTATTACCTGATGGTTCACGAAGTTACCCAGAAACAATTTGAGAGCGCTATGGGGAACAACCCGTCCCGTTTCAAGGGGCCGGACCTGCCGGTGGAAAATGTCTCGTGGCCGGAAGCGGATGCTTATTGCCGATCCTTCGGCGGTCGACTTCCCACCGAAGCGGAATGGGAATATTCAGCACGTGCGGGTTCTACCGCCGCTTTTGCCTGGGGTTGGGATATGGACGACACCTTTGCCTGGCATCGTGGCAATTCGCCAGGCAGTACGAAACCCGTAGGACAAAAAAGGCCAACTCTTTGGGGCTTCACGATATGAATGGCAATGTCTGGGAATGGGTTGGCGATTGGTACCGCGAAGATTATTATGAAATGATCGCCGCATCGGAACCGGCGGACAACCCGTTGGGCCCGACTTCTGGGCAGTTTGTCATCCTTCGTGGCGGCTCCTTTGAGGATGAAGCCTTTTTTCTCCGGTCCGCTTCGCGCTACTGGTACCCGCCCACCCTGAAACACCACAATCTGGGATTCCGCTGCGCCGCTAACCCATCTGATATTGAAGGGAGTAAACTGCAATGACTGCCAAAAATATTCTGATTATAACCGGCATTCTATTTTCGCTCCTTCTCGGTTCGCAGGAAGGTTGGTCGGAAACGGTGGAAATAAAAATCATCAAATCGACTTTCATTCCCACGGTACTAAAAATTAAGGAAGGCGATACCATCCGGTGGGTCAATACAGAGGAACTTCTACATACGGTAACGAGCGGAAAAGCCCCCACGCCTGACAAACAGTTCCACGCGGCCTACGTAAAAAAGGAGTTTGAAGTGACCTTCGACAAAGCCGGTTTCTACGATTATTACTGCGAACTGCACCAAGCCGTCATGCGCGGTGTGGTTATAGTCCGGCCAGCGGCCGGTGGCGACTAGCAATAGCCCATGAGGCAAGTCTACACCGCTGAGCGCAGTAAAAATATAAGAATGAGAGGTTCAAATCACCCCGGCTACCCCATTCGGGGCATGAAGGCTAATGAAGAGGGTATAACTGGGGTTGGGGGGATTTGATTTTCTGGCTTGGAGTAGAAGGCTCGTTGGGCCGAGGTAACTTTTTTTGCCAGCGAAAGTCATTGCTAGTTGGCTCCACGCCTAGTGGCCGGGCTATTTGCAACGGAATTTTTTATATTCACCGTAGCCAACGATGGCAAAACCGAGGAACAGAATCCATGTGGGATGCAGGACATGTTCCGGTTTATTGAAGTAGAGGAACAGCATTATTGCCACGCCTGCCATGGTGACGGTCAACCCAAGTAAGACCGCGGTCAACCCTTTTTCAAATCCATCCGGGTCTTTAAGTTGTTTTCTTATTTCCGGTCGCAGTTCATATTTAAACATGGTCTTTGTGTTCCAATAGTGCGGAATTCAAACTTCCCATCCGATATCCTTCCGGGTCCAGCATCACACTATCAAATCCTAAAGATCTGAATTTTTCCTGCACCGCCTTCTGAATGGATTTATCGTTCTGGTAACGGGGCATTTCGTTTTTGTCGAGTTCAATGCGGGCCAGGGTTCCTAGATGGCGGACGCGGACCTGAGTGAATCCTAAAGCGAGCAAGAGGTCTTCGGACTGCTCGATCATGGCAAGTTTTTCCGGCGTGACCGGCTGGCCGTAAGGAATGCGGGAAGACAGGCAGGCCATCGCTGGTTTGTTCCAGATGGAAAGCTTCATCATCCGGGACAATTCCCTGACCTCTTGCTTGCTGAACTGGGCTTCCACCAAGGGACTGCGCACCCCTTGTTCTCGGGCAGATTCGAGTCCGGGCCGGTAATCACCCAGATCGTCGGTGTTGGTGCCATTTAAAATATGAAAAATATTTTTCTGCTGCGCGACCTTTTTGAGGCGCGAATAAAGTTCTGTTTTGCAGTGGTAACATCGGTTGACCGGGTTGGTCCGGTAATCAGGGTTAGACATTTCCTCTGTTTTGATGACCAGATGTCTTGCCCCGATTTCCTTGGCCAACTGGTGGGAGGCTTTCATTTCCCTGTCCGGTACGCTGGCAGATTGTGCGGTAACCGCCAACGCTTTTTCCCCCAGGACCTCATGGGCAAGGGCGAGGACCAGAGTGCTGTCTACCCCGCCAGAAAACGCCACCAGCACGCTATCCATTTCCCGGATCAGTGATTTGATTTTTTTCGTTTTTTGGTCGAGTGTCATGGTCGGTTTTAGAGTTGATGCTAGTCAAGAGTAACATACCACTAGGCGTGTGGCGGTGATATTCTTCCTCAGCTTTCCTGCCCGGAGGGGTACAACTGGCAACTACTAGGCGTAGGGCCCGTGCGCCATCGCTTTATTTGGCGAGCAAAGAGTTATCTCGGCTCAACGACTTGTTGCTAGCCGGGTCCAGCGAGTTATGCTTATCATTTGCCTTTACCCTTTCAGGGCATGAAGACTAATGAAGAGGACATCACGCTGGCGGTGGCTCACCGACAAAAAAAACCGGGAACAGAGGGTATCTGTTCCCGGACTCCGAGGAGGAGGGG
>JAPKCW010000056.1:0-11696 GCA_028822815.1 Nitrospinaceae bacterium
GCGCGTGCGGTTTCGGTCAGGGTTTTGAAGGAGTCTGCATTGTGGATCGCCATATCAGAGAGGACCTTGCGGTCAAGCTCGATAGAGGCTTTTTTCAGACCATACATAAACTGGCTGTAGTTCATACCTTGTGCTCTGACTGCGGCGTTGATCCGGGCAATCCAGAGTCGACGAAACTCACGCTTACGGTTTTTGCGATCACGATAGGCGTAGCATAAACCATGCTCCACAGCCTCTCGAGCTTTGCGGAAACAGGTGCTCCGCACACTGCGGTAGCCTTTGGCTAGTTTTAAGATTTTTTTACGTCGTTTTCGGGAAACTGTCCCGCTTACTGCTCGTGGCATTTTGAAATTCTCCTTCTAGCCCACTCAAGTGGGAGGCGAGGTAATTATCCAGCTTCGCCCGATTGAAATATGAAAAAAACCTTTTCAGGTGACCGACAGCGCAATTAGGGAATTAAAGCCCTAATGCGTTTTGCGTCGCCCTTTGCCATCATGCTGGCTTTTCGCAGGTTTCTTTTTCTCTTAGTTGTTTTAGATGTCAGAATATGGCTGGTAAAAGCACTGTTCCGACGAATTTTTCCGGTACCCGTTCTGCGAAACCTTTTCGCGGCACCTCTATTGGTCTTCATTTTTGGCATCATCAACTCCGTCTTCTATTTGTTTTTCTTCAGGTTCCCCAGCGGGCACTTCTACTGGTTTGGCAACAACCGGTTGTGCTTTAAGTGTCCCCCCCTTTTTGGTCTTGGTGTTTTTGGGGGCCAGGATCATGACTAAGGTACGTCCTTCCTGTTTGGCCTGTTGCTCAATGACCGCCGTCTCTTCTGTTGCCGCGGCAACACGTTCCAGAACCCTCATGCCGAATTCGCGGTGTACGATCTCACGGCCTTTAAAAAAAATCACTACTTTGGCCTTGTCACCATTTTCCAGAAACCGTTGTACATTCCTCAATTTGAAATCGAAATCGTGTATATCAGTATTAGGCCGAAACTTGACTTCCTTGAGGTGAATGATTTTCTGTTTCTTTTTGGCTTCGTGCGCCTTTTTGCTGGCCTTGTACTTATGTTTGCCGTAATCCATGATTCGGCAAACAGGCGGGTTAGCGTTCGGGGCAACTTCGACAAGATCGAGATCCTGGTCGCGAGCCATGTTCAGAGCTTCTTCCGTCGGCAGGGTACCTATGTGCTCCCCGTCATCATCAATCACGGAAACTTCTCGCACCCGGATCATCTTATTAATGCGCTGCTTCTTGTTATTAATTTAAATCAGCCTTATGTAAAAAATTTAATTACTCAGATTCAATCAGCCGGGAATCTATGCCGGACTTCAGTTCTTCCAGAAAGGAATCAAAATCGAGGGTCCGGGTTTCCTTGGAACGCCGTTTCCGGACAGCCAGAGTTTGAGAATCCACCTCTTTATCCCCTAAAACAACCATATAAGGGACTTTCTGTATTTGGGCCTCACGTATCTTGAACCCAATCTTCTCATTTCGCAAGTCTTTTTCTACCCGAATGTCCAATTCTTCAAACCTTTGGGCCAATTTATGCGCATAATCCGCATGTTTATCGGTGATGGGTAAAAGCACTACCTGCACCGGAGCCAGCCATAGCGGAAAAGCCCCGGCGTAATGCTCGATCAGGCAACCAAAAAAACGCTCCAGCGAGCCCATTAAGGCACGGTGGAGCATGAGCGGCTGATGGCGTTGACCATCTTCTTCAATATAGCTTATATCGAAGCGTTCGGGAAGGTTAAAATCCACCTGTACCGTCGAAACCTGCCAATAGCGGCCTATGCTGTCCTTGATTTTGATATCAATTTTCGGTCCATAAAAAACCCCTTCACCGGGATCGACCTCGAAGTCCAGCTTTTTGGTATTCAGCGCATTTTCCAACGCCTGGGTGGCGGTTTCCCAGCCCTCGTCCGAGCCGACATATTTATCCGGCTTGGTGCTCAAATAGATTTTGTATTCGAAGAACCCGAATGATTGCAAAATATAAACGATCAATTCGAGAACCTTGGTGATCTCCTCTTCAATCTGGGATGGGCGGCAAAACAGGTGTGCGTCATCCTGCGTGAACCCGCGTACGCGGAGCAGGCCGTGCAGAACTCCTGAGCGTTCGTAACGATAAACCGTTCCGAGCTCTGCATACCGCACCGGCAGGTCGCGGTAGCTCTTCAGCTTGGTTTTATAAATCTGAATATGGAACGGGCAGTTCATGGGTTTCATGACATATTCCCTGCCCTCAATATCCATATTGGAAAACATATTTTCTTTGTAGAACTCCGTATGGCCGCTGGTTTTCCACAGGTCGATCTTCGCCGCGTGCGGACTGATAACCATTTCGTAGCCGTTTTTGAAATGTTCCTTTTTCCAGAACTCCTCCATAAGGTGGCGGATGCGCGCTCCCTTAGGGTGCCAGAGAATGAGTCCCGGCCCGATTTCATCAGAAACCGAATACAGGTCGAGCTCTTTACCGAGTTTGCGGTGGTCACGTTTTTTGGCTTCTTCCAGCCTTTTGAGGTAGACCCTCAGTTCCTTCTCTGTGTTCCAGGCGGTGCCATAAATACGTTGTAAAACCGGGTTGCGTTCATCACCGCGCCAGTAAGCCGCAGATGTGTGCAGAAGCTTGAAAGCCTTGATCTGCTTGGTCGAGTCGACATGTGGGCCGCGGCAGAGGTCTGAAAAATCTCCCTGCGAGTAGATCGAAATGGGTTCATCGGAATCGATGGAGTCGATGATTTCGACTTTGAACTTCTCACCCATGTCGCTGAATTTTTTCTTCGCTTCTTCGCGGGGGATCTCAGTGCGCACGATTTTAAGATCTTTGGCGGCGATTTCTTTCATGCGCGATTCGATTTTTTCTAGGTCTTCCGGAACAAAAGCCTTGTCGCGTGAGAAGTCGTAGTAGAAACCGTCTTCGATAACCGGGCCGATAGTGACCTGGGTTCCGGGGAACAGTTCCTGAACTGCCTGCGCCATCAAATGGGCGCAACTGTGGCGGAGCGTTTCCAAGTCTACCTGATTTGGGTTGTTCGACATTTTTTGAATTTATTTCCCGTGGCCGTTTCAGCCGTTTAAATTATTTTGGAAACTTAATTTACTAAATCTGGAAGCTCAACGGTGAGAATTGCTCAATCCGGTAAAGACCTGTTTCCCCCGGACGATGTCCGGAAAATAAAAAGGCATCATACGCACCGGCATGATGCCCAACTTAGGCCGTTGAGGCCGATTAAAATCTAAAAAATAGGCACGGGCGGTTTCGAACCGCCGACCCCTTGCATGTCAAGCAAATACTCTACCCCTGAGCTACGCGCCTAAAAATCAGATGACGGCTATTCTAAATGCAACCACCCGTTTGGTCAACCCTAGAGAATAAAAGAGTAACCACAGATCAATATACTTCCCTCCCTTCATAGGGCTTAGGTTCCTATGAAGAGAGGGGAGATAAAAAAATCTGCGTTCATCTGTGTCAATCTGCGACTTGGGTTTATGGGGCCTTGGTATAAATCTCTCCGCCTTTTTCTTTGAAGGATTCGGACATTTCTTTCATGCCTTCATCCAGAGCCTGTTTTTCTTCCAGGCCTTTTTGTTCGGCGTAGTCACGCACGTCTTGTGTGATTTTCATCGAGCAGAAATGCGGGCCACACATGGAACAGAAATGCGCCACCTTCGCCGAATCTTTTGGCAAGGTCTCATCATGAAACTGCAAAGCCTTTTCCGGATCGAGCGACAGGTTGAACTGGTCTTCCCAACGGAACTCGAACCGGGCCTTGCTCAACGCATCGTCACGCACTCTTGCTCCCGGATGGCCTTTTGCCAGGTCTGCCGCGTGTGCCGCGATCTTGTATGTGATGACTCCTTCTTTCACATCTTCACGGTTGGGCAGTCCCAGATGTTCCTTGGGGGTGACGTAGCAGAGCATGGCGGTGCCATACCAGCCGATCATCGCCGCGCCGATTCCACTGGTGATGTGGTCGTAGCCCGGCGCGATGTCGGTGGTCAGCGGTCCCAATGTATAGAAGGGGGCTTCACCGCAAGCTTCCAGTTGTCTTTCCATATTCTCCTTGATCATGTGCATGGGAACATGACCCGGACCTTCGATCATGCACTGCACTTCATGTTCCCAGGCGATCTTGGTCAATTCACCGAGAGTTTCCAGTTCAGAAAACTGGGCTTCGTCGTTGGCATCGGCAAGGGAACCGGGACGCAATCCGTCACCCAGTGAGAAGGAGACATCATAAGCTTTCATGATTTCGCATATTTCCTCAAAGTTGGTATAGAGGAAGTTTTCCTTATGATAAGTGAGGCACCATTTAGCCAGAATCGCACCGCCCCGGGAGACAATGCCGGTCACCCGTTTAGCCGTCATCGGCACATAGCGCAATAAAACCCCGGCATGAATGGTGAAATAGTCCACTCCCTGTTCACACTGTTCGATCAGGGTATCGCGGTAAATTTCCCAGGTCAGATCTTCGATCTTGCCATTGACTTTTTCCAATGCCTGGTAGATGGGCACGGTGCCGATGGGCACGGGAGAGTTACGCAAGATCCATTCGCGGGTGGTGTGAATATTTTTTCCGGTTGAGAGGTCCATTACATTATCGGCCCCGCAACGTGCCGACCAGACCATTTTTTCGACTTCTTCTTCAATGGAGGAACTGACCGCAGAGTTGCCGATATTGGAGTTGATCTTGACGAGGAAGTTTCGTCCGATGATCATCGGCTCCGATTCCGGGTGGTTGATGTTGGCCGGGATGATGGCCCGGCCCCGGGCCACTTCATCGCGGACGAACTCGGGGGTGATTTCCTCTTGCAGGTTGGCGCCGAAGGAATTTCCTTTCAGTCGTTGTTCGCGTTCTTCGTCTTTGATCCATTGTTTCCTTTTCTGGTTTTCACGAATGGCGATGAACTCCATCTCGGGAGTGATGATCCCCTTTTTGGCGTAATGCATTTGCGTGACATTACGGCCTGGTTTGGCGCGCAGAACCTGGTTGCGGGTCTTGGGGAAACGTTCGGTATTGGGGTTTTCCCCGTCGCGGTAACCATCGTCTTTAGGCAGGATACCCCGGCCATCGTAATACTCGACATCTTCCCGGCCCATAATCCAGGGCAGGCGGATGGGATTCAATCCTTCACGGATATCAATATTCGCTTTCGGGTCGGTGTAGGGACCGGAGGTGTCATAGACGAGGATGGAACTTTCATCATTTTCTGCGTGCGTGCCGTTTCCATTGCCATTCCCGTTACCACCAACTGTGGAGGAAAGAGTAATTTCCCGGAAAGGGACCTGGATTTCCGGATGCAAGGTTCCGGCGACATAGGTTTTTTTAGAGTTCGGGGAAATTGGGTCGGTAGAGATCACGACCTTTTCATCGGTGGCTCCATGACGGTTGCCATTGCTGTTCCCATCCCCACTAGAGTTTGATTGCGTCATAACGAGTTTCCTCCAAAATTCTGCGTATATTCAGATGATTGTTGCTTTATATGAGTCGAGTCCCAAATACCGGAAATCACGGCGACCCCGAAGGCCCCCTGTTCCAGACATTCGGGAACGCGGTGTGGTGTAATTCCTCCTAATGCGAGAACCGGCAGGTGAACTGCCTGGGTGACTTGCCGGAGCAGGTCCAGTCCTTGCGGCGGACCGTAATTCGCTTTGGAGGGTGTTGCATAAATCGGACTGAAGGTGATGAAATCCGCGCCTTGTGTTTCGGCAAGACGCGCTCCTTCTATTGAATGCGTAGAGACCCCAACGATTAAACCAGGAAAATTATTTTTGACCTCGCCTGTTTGAACGCTGGTTTCTGTCAGGTGCACGCCATCGGCTCCTGCCATAACGGCAATATCGGCGCGGTCATTGATAAACAGTTTGGCGTGGTAGCGCCCTGTTATGGATTTGACTTCAAGGGCCAGTGCCAGCAGGTCGTTCGGGTTCAGGTCTTTTTCGCGGATTTGCAGGGCGCGCACACCGCCTTCGAGCGCTCCTTCCACCGCGTTCAGGAACCGGTCTTTACCGATCCGCTTGCGGTCGGTGATGAGGTAAACGCGTAGGAAATCCAATTCCTGTTTTTCCACTTTTTCCACTGGCTTGAAAGGGACTGAAGTCATCATGATGGTTATAGCTCGATCAAACCGTCCAGCGGACTGCTGGCGGAGGCATAAAGTTTTTTCGGGATGCGTCCGGCTTCATAAGCTATCCTGCCGGACTCAACCGCCATCTTCATGGCCTGAGCCATTTTTAACGGGTCTTTGGCCCCGGCGATGGCGGTGTTCATCAAAATTCCCGCAACTCCCAGTTCCATAGCGCGGCTGGCATCAGAGGCTGTGCCCACCCCGGCGTCGATGATGACCGGAATTTTAACTGCCTGGAGAATCAGTTTAATGTTGTAAGGATTACGAATGCCAAGACCGGAGCCGATCGGGGCCGCCAGCGGCATAACGGCGGTGCAACCGATGTCCTCAAGCTTTTTGCACAGGACGACATCATCCGTGCAATAGGGCAGAACGTGAAAACCGTCCTTGACCAGCAGTTTGGAGGCTTCCAGCGTGGCTTCGTTATCGGGGAACAGGGTTTTCTCGTCTCCGATGACCTCCACCTTGACGATGTTTCCAAGGCCCGCTTCCCGTGCCAGTTCGCAGGTCATCACTGCATCTTTTACCGAATAACATCCTGCTGTGTTTGGTAAGAATGTATAGCGTTTGGGGTCGAGGTGATTGAGTATGGAATCTTTATTTTTGTCTAACTCAATCCGGCGCACGGCGACTGTCACAATTTCCGCACCGGAAATTTCGATGGCCAGCCGGGTTTCATCGAAGGATTTATATTTCCCGGTTCCCACAATCAGTCTGGACTTGAAGATCTTGTCGCCGATTTTCATAAATTCGTTTTTTGTGTCCATTTTGTTGTCCTGAAAAAATAAAAAAATTGGGCCGAGATTAATTTTTGAATGTAGTTATAAGTTATTGCTAGTTGCCACCGGCCGCTGGCCGGCGCTAAATTCCGCCGCCTACGGCATGCACTATTTCAACCTGGTCGTTTTCCTGGATTTGGGTTGTGGCATATTTGGACCTGGGAACGACCTGTTTGTTCAGGGCCATGGCGAAATTCGGTGCTTGAATCTCCAGTTCCTGAACCAGATCCTCAAGGTTTTGGCTTTTCAGGATTTCCCGGTTTTCGCCATTAATGGTTAGTTTCATATTTTGGGCTCTATTTATTTGGGCATTTTCTCTAAGGCGACCAATGCCCCGGCGGCTAAAAGCAATTTTTGCGATGTCCACATGAAAAGCTCTAAAAAAAGGACAAGGTTTGCTCCGCAATAGCCGTTAAATCAATCAGACAAAACAAAAATCGTGGATCGAACCTGGATGGGATTCCAGAATGGGGGGCATAAAAAAAGCCGCACCCCAACTTTCAGGAAATGCAGCGAATCTTTTTCAGATGGCCTCACTTCCCTT
The DNA here is from genome assembly GCA_028822815.1 of Nitrospinaceae bacterium. Classification (GTDB taxonomy): domain Bacteria; phylum Nitrospinota; class Nitrospinia; order Nitrospinales; family VA-1; genus LS-NOB. The sequence continues at coordinate 7,453 of JAPKCW010000056.1, forward strand.
CGCTGGTATGATCCAGATCAGGTTCAAAGGGTCGTCCCTAATATCAGGACTCTCAGTTCAAAAACGCCCCCAGTGATCGTGCTAGGTTATTTCATATTTTCCACAAGTCAAGAATTATTGACCTGAAAAGAAAAAAGAGTACTATTCACATTATGCATTCTACCCCCCTGTTGCGCGTTATTCTAATGATTTCCCTGATCGGGCTTGGCGGTTGCGCCATGGGCTCTGCATCTGTAGCCCCCTATTTTGAAAGGCCGCCCGAACGCCTGATAAAAGCGGAGCAGGAACTTTATAATCGCGCCCTGGACAAACTTAAAAACAATCACCCCGATGATTCGATCGATCTCTGGAAACGGTTTCTGGAACGCAACCCGAGGTCGTTCAGGGGATACAACAATCTTGGCATGGCTTATTATTCCAGCGATCAGTTAGAAAAGTCCATCACCGCTTTTGAAACCGCCCTGGCCCTGGAACCGTTTGACCTCAAAATCAAGGACAATCTGAAAAGATCCTTAAGGTTCCAGGTCACCATCCAGAGGGAGAACAAGGATTATGAAAAAGCCATCCTGCATCTCGAAAGGGTGAAAAAACTCACCGATCTTTCAGGAAAAGAGAAAGTGGAGTTGGACATTGAAACTCTTCAGGACCTGATTTTCGAGCAGGTCAAGCGGGCCAACACGCTGGAAAGTTATGAAACATTTTTGGCGAAATATCCTGACAATCCGAAAAACTCCGATGAAGCCCGGCGTCAGATCGCCAAAATGAGGCCGCAAGAAGCCCCATTGGGAGAATTCCCGGAAATGCAGGACGAAATATTGCCCATTCCCGGGCAAAGGCCCACCCGGTCCATGGAGGAGGCTTTTGTTCCCGAAGTTTTTGTCCCCGAGCCGATGGAAACAGTCCCCGCTTCCCCGCCTGTCCGTAAAGAAACGATAGAGATTGTGGCGGAGACGGAGAAACCTGACGAGGAAACACAGGATGAAATGATGGATCCTGTGATGGAAGAAGAAACACCAAAACCGTCAGCGATGAAACGGCCTGAACCCATGGAACCGATTGCCAGGCCGGCTCCCGATCCGGACATGGAAATGAAACGGGAAAAACCCGCCATGGCACCTCCGGCCCCGGAACCTAAGTCGACAAAACGGGTGCAGATTATGACCCGGAAGACCCCACTTAGGGTGCGGGAGAAACCGGATGCTCAGTCCAAAGTGGTGGCACAAATTCCCAGAAATACAGTGGTGCCGGTTTTTCAGGAGTCCAAAGACTGGTTCCAGATCGAGTACCAAAAGGGCAAAAAAGGCTGGATCTCTAAAAAGTATTCCAAACTAGCCCCCTGATCCGAGAGCTTTGCATAACCCCAGATTCTTCGTCACTTTGTTCCTCAGAATGAAAAAAAAGTCATGTATCGTCATGCTGAGCTAGTTATATTTGACCGCTGTCTTCATGCCCCGAATGGGGTATGTCGAAGCATCTCGGCTTAAAAAAGCCATTGCCATTTGCCTCCCGCGCTAACGGGTGATATCATTGAATAATGGCGGATTCTGGAATCTGCACGCCGCTTTTTAACTTATTAAAACCAACGCGTTGGCGCCATGACCCAACCCATTAAATTATCCGTTCCGAGCGATCCCAAATATCTGGGGTTGATCCGTAAAGTTTTGCAGGAACTTTTGGATAGCCATGATGTTCCCGCTGATACGGCCCGCCGCCTGATCCTTTGTGTGGATGAGGCTTGCGCGAATGTTATCAAGCACAGTTACAACGGTCCCTGTGATGAACCCATCGAGGCCACCTTTACCATCGAGGGGGAAGACTTCAAGGTTCAGATTCGCGACTACGGCAAACAATGCAACACCAGCCAGATAAAACCGCGTTGCCTGGATGATGTAAAACCGGGTGGACTGGGCACGCATTTTATGAATGAAATTATGGACGAGGTCAGCTATTGCACCGATCGGGCGAAGGGGACTTTGCTGACCATGATAAAAAAATTAAAAACCGAACTGACGTCAGCGCAAGATAAGGACAAGGGGTAAACCATGGGCATAGATTTAAAACTGGATAAGGCCGAGGGTTCGGTGACGGTAACCGTCAGCGGCGATATTGACATGAGCTCTTCAACGAAGATGCGAGATGCGTTGACTCCCCTCTTTCAAAACAACGATAAGATTATCGTTGTGGATTTATCGGGGGTTTCCTACATCGACAGTTCTGGCATAGCCACTCTCGTGGAGGGGTTGCAGTGGAGTCACAACAGCAACAACAAATTCCGTCTTGCGGCTTTAGCCCCCGGCGTCAAGGACGTGTTTGAGATCGCGCGCCTGCTAACAGTATTTGAAGTTTTCGACACAAAAGAACAAGCCCTCGTCGGGTAGCCCCGACAGGCGATAGGTCAGAACTTTTTAGAGCGGACAATAACCGTTAGGCTTCTAGATATGAGGCTTGCCAGACCACGCCGGAAAAGTAAATGGCAAGGGCTCCATTAAGCCGAGACCTCTCTTTGCTTGCCAGGGGAAGCGATTGCAAGCTGCCTGCGGCGGCTCACCGCTAGGGGAGAAATTCATGGTCAGAGCATTTTTCGGATTTATCGGGAGGAGGGGGTTCGAATTTGTCGATGTCTTGAAAATTGTCGAAGACTCTTTCAGTCGCATTAACCTGGCGGGGATTTTTTACAACAAGGGAAACCATGACGAGACTTTCCGGCAACTTGAAACTGCGGCAGATAAAAACCCGGATTCGGCCCATCCTCTGAGTGTATTGGGCGAGTTTAAGGAGCGCGAGGGAAAGCTTGCCGAGGCGGAGCAAAATTATCTTAAAGCATTGAGTATTGATAACCAGCATGCACCTACCCACTACCGGCTAGGGCGGTTGCACCTGAAGCGTGAAAAATTTGCTAAAGGTATTGAGCACCTGAAACAGGCCAGTGATTTGGAAGCGGAGAATCCCGCTTATCTGGAAACTCTGGGTGCAGAATATGAGCGCTCAGGGGATTATCTTGAGGCGGTGAACTTTTTTGAAAGGGTTTCGGTTCTGGAGCCGGACCGGCTGGATATTTATGTCAAGCTGGGGGATTTGTATAAGAAAAAAACTATGTTCAGGGAAGCCCTTTCACGTTACTGGTCAGCACTGGCTCTGAAAAATGACGATCCCTATATTCACCGGAGCGTTCTGGAGATTTATAAAATTCTTTCAGAACACGAAAAAGAACAGTTAAAAACCCTGGAGGGGCAGAATTCTTTTGCCCGCAATCCCTAGCCTGGAATGCGTTCCCGCCTCCCGATCCTGCTGACGGGGATAGCGAGCCTTCTGCTTTATAGTTTCCTGACCCAGCTTTCCCAGCAATTCAACTGGGGAGAAGGGTATTCAGAAAGACCCCTCCTCACATATCTCGCTGTTTATTTTTCCCTGTGTACGCTTTATGGCCTCACCTGGTTTTTTGTGCAAAAACGTCCCGGAGACCGGGGCATTTTTTGGATGATCATTGTGTTTGGCCTGTTGTTTCGTGCCGCCATCCTTCCCTCTCAGCAGATTCAGGAAGATGACGTATACCGCTATTTGTGGGATGGAAAAGTGTTCGCACATGGAATTAATCCCTTTGAATATGCTCCCGCCGAAGTGCACAACTTCAAGGAGCTAAGAATCCAGAATCCGGAAAACTATTATGAGATTTATGTTGAGCGCAACGAGCGCGAACTGGAACAACTGGATGTGTTGAAATGGGAGTCGCCCCAATCCCTTGAAATTTTGGAACGGGTGAACCATCCGGATGTGCCGACCATCTACCCACCGATGGCGCAGTTTGTGTTTCGCCTGGTACACCATGTAAAACCCGACAGCATTGTCGCCATGCGGGCAGGATTTTTAATTTTCGATGTTATGGCCTTGGGTTTTATCATCGGCATCCTTTCCAGGCTGGGACTGGATAAAGCCGGTTGCCTGATTTACTTCTGGAGCCCCCTGGTAATCAAGGAAACTTTTAACTCGACTCATTTGGATGTCATCGGGATATCCCTGCTCTGCGGCTCCATTTATTTTCTGCTTAACCACCGCCATACCTTGGCGACCCTGTTTCTGGCCTTCAGCGTCCTGGGAAAACTGTATCCTATAATTTTGCTCCCCTTATACCTTCGGGCCTGTTATGAAAAAATGTTGCAGGATGGAAAAAGAGCCTGGTTGGTTATCCTGAAGAACAGTGCTTTATTTCTGGTTGTGATCGTTTTGGGGTATCTGCCCTTTATGGG
>JAPKCW010000253.1:0-2502 GCA_028822815.1 Nitrospinaceae bacterium
TATCATCAGCCATCAGCATGGATCCCGAGGGAGGATTGATGGAAATCTCCATGATCCCATCCGGAGCGCCAAATGTACCCATATCGGCCACCGCCGTGGCGGCGTTCAGTCGTCCACCCGTGACCGTCTTGCCTTCAAGGGACTTAATCGGATCCACGCTGGCCAGCAATTTCTCCCTGATCTGAAGCACGGTCCAATCCGGGCGAAGACTTCTCATCAAGGCAACGACACCACTCACATGAGGCGCCGCCATGCTTGTTCCAGCCCAACTTTCATAGCTTTGATCATTGCTCGAGGTGCACGAAAATATTTCCAAACCAGGAGCCCCCAGGTCGACTGCCGTTTCCCCGTAATTGGAAAAACCTGTAATGTCATCATTACGATCTGTGGCAGCGACTGACACAATGCATTCAAGATCATAACTACATGGATATGCGGGCAGAGAATCATTGTCGTTCGCATCATTACCCGCAGCCGCCAGGAACATCATGCCTTCAGTTCCTGCCGCAGCGTAAGCGTCATATGCAGCCTGAGAGGGAAAGAAGCCCCCATAGCTACAGTTGGCGATTTTCACACCCTCTGCCACGCAAAACTCAACAGCCGCAATGATGGCCGAATGAGGCATGCCGAAATCTCCCACCTTACAAGGCAGAATTCTTGCATTAAATGCAACCCCCGCGTGGGGGTGTTCATCATTGGCCGATGCAGCAATGGTTCCACTGCAGTGGGTGCCATGGCCGTGGACGTCATTCGGATCCCCGTCATTGTTATAAAAATCAACCCCCTTGTGGTTATCGATATATCCGTCCTTGTCATCATCGACTCCATTATTGGGTATTTCATCCTCATTGGTCCATATCTGGTTAATAAGGTCGTTATGGGTCACTCTCACACCTGTGTCGATTACAGCCACCACCGTTTCCGGAGTACCTGAAGTTATGTCCCATGCCTGCTCTATATCTATGTCTGCATCGCCTGTCCCATTATCCTGACCGTAATTCTCAAGTCCCCACAGGGTGCCATCCACAAAAGCCGAGTCGGTAACCTTTCCAAACGGTACATTCACATAGTCCAGCTCCACATATCTGAAAAGCCCCGAAGCCTCCAAACTTCTTTTTGTGGCCAAAAGCCTTTTCAGCCTCTGCTGATTCACCTGTACCTTGGCCGGTGGTTTGGGCATGGCCAGAAGCTTGAGACCTGGGACCAGGGTGAATTCACGAATTAACCTCAACCCCGTCTTTCCAATTTCGCGGTCCAACTGGGCCTGATTAGTTTTTTCCTTCACCCTGACCAGAAGAGAGTCACTGTTGACCTGCCCTTTTCCATAATCGATGAACGAGGGGTTGTTGACCCCCTCCAAGCGCGCCGCATGGGTAGCGGTTGAATCAATCATGCCCCCCAACAAGGCGACGACCAAAATCCCATTATTTAATTGCCTGTTCATCTTTAATTATGAGCAACGCGAATGTAGACCGCCCCCGTGCCCTGGTCTGGCGCAATAAGCGCTCTTGGAACTTGAAAACTCATCGAATGAAAGACTGTCTTGTTGTTCTTTACCGAACTTAACTTTCTCCATTTGGCTTGATCGCCAAGTTTTTCAGTATATTCAATCCTGTACATTTTGTTTGGAATGCCCAGCCACTCGATCAATCTTCCCTTAACCTGCATTTCAGCACGGCCATCCCCAAACGGAGTCGGATCAAAGCCGTTTGCAACCCCATCACCATCTGTGTCAAAAATCCTGCTCCTTCTATGCGCACGGTTGACCATCACGGTTTCTGCCGAGCCGGGAAGGTAGAGCGGCATTGAGCTATATTGGCCGGCGAAATCCTTCACCCATCTTAACTTTCCATCGCGCATCCCATCCAGTTTCTCCTCCGGAAGATTCGATGCCGCAAAATAAAGCGTCATCCCATCCTTGATGTTCAATTGATCCAGTTTGTTTGTCAAAAGGGCATTCTCTGTCAAACCTTCAAGAATCAGCTTATCGACATAGATGGCCTTCTTTGACTCCGAGGTATTGCCAATTTCAAAAACACCTAGATATGAGTTTGTCAGCGAAAGCAACCCGATGGCGCGGTTGTCAACATAACCCTCATATACCGGCCCCTTGTCCTTGGAGGAGTTCCAAATAACCGGAACCGACTTATAAGAGTCAGCATTCAGGAAGAACTGGGAATTTAGCAATTTGCCGGAATTGGACTCCGCCTCAGATGAAATGCCATTACCAACATAGAACCAATTTGTGGTGTTGTTTCCCCCGTCCACCATTAGATTGGATACATTCATGTTGAGCATGCCCCCCACCATGTTGGTGCTGTTCCTCAACTTGAAATAATCCCCACTAATGCGAACATTCTCACTTACATTCAAGACTGAATCACTCGTGTTGATATACTTTGAATTCAGATCAAAGGAACCATCAACAAACATCCCACCGGCATTGCTAAAATTTTTCGCATAAATAGTTAAATTCTGGGTGACATTTGTCCCCGTATTCAT
>JAPKCW010000254.1:0-2478 GCA_028822815.1 Nitrospinaceae bacterium
CAAGCTCCCAGCAAAATTTATAAGCAAACCAATCCTCTTGAAGTCACGCCGGAGATTATTTCAGCAGGTAAAAAACTTTACACAAAGGGAGCAAAACCATTGGCCTGTTTTCAGTGTCATGGTATCAACAAATTCCTACCTTAAATGAAACGGGTTTCCTTATTTCAATCTTCGCCTTCTTACCTTACAGTTTTTTTCTTTTTGCTTTTGTTTGTGTTTATCGCTTTTGGTAGCGCGTTAAACAACGAATTTTTGAGTTGGGATGACGACAGCTTTGTTTCCGCGAACCGGATGATCCAGTCCTTCGACAGCGAGAGGCTGTTTCAAATGGCAACCAGCTTCCACACTGGCAACTGGTATCCGATCACCTGGTTTTCACACGCTTTAGATTACAGGTTGTTCGGCTCCAATCCGGCAGGGCATCATCTGACAAGTATTTTGTGGCATGGTGTAAACATTTTTTTGGTGTTTGTTCTTTTTCAGCGCCTGTTATCTTTGGCTAAAGTCGATTTTTATTCCGCTGATCTTTTTTGGGCAGGGATTGCGGCGGCGCTTCTATTCGGTCTCCACCCTCTCAGGGTGGAGTCGGTGGTATGGGTCTCGCAGCGCAAAGATTTGCTTTGCGCCTTTTTTGTTCTGGCCGGTTACCTGGCCTATCTGTCTTATGCCAATGCGCCTGATTCCAGGTCTTCCCAGTACCGGTATGGTGGGGTGTTGTTTTTATTTTTTTGTGCCCTGGCGTCCAAGCCGATGGCCGTAACCGTTCCCTTTATTCTTTTGTTGTTAGACATCTACCCCCTGCGCCGTTTTGGCCTCAAGGCAGTGCTTGAAAAAATCCCGTTTTTCCTGATCAGTCTAGGGCTAGCGGTGGTGACCCTGATGGCCCAGCGGCAGGCGGGAGCGATAGTTTCCGTGGAACAACTGGACCTCGCCGACCGGGGACTGAATGCAGTGAGGAGCATCGTTTTTTACCCGATGAAAGTCCTGTGGCCGGTAAACCTCACCGCGCTGTATCCTTTCCCGAGTCAACTCACTCCGGCGAGTCTGTGGTTTTCCGGATCTTTGTCGTTGATTATGGGAGTCAGCGCATTTTGTGTCTGGCGGGCCAAAAAAAGACAATGGTTTTGGCTGATAGCCTGGTTGTATTATCTGATTTCTCTCGTCCCGGTGCTGGGTATTGTTCAGGTGGGCGGACAGGCTGCCGCCGATAGGTACACCTATCTGCCGACGATCAGTTTTTTCCTTTTGGCTGGCCTGGGTCTGTTTCGGTTAGGCCGGGTTCTAGGGCAATCTGCCGTTCCCCGGTTTTTGATCGGGGCATGTGGTGTGGTCTTGGTAGTCGGGTTGATGGGCCTGACTCAAAAGCAGGTCAAAGTTTGGAAAAATACCGAAACTCTTTGGCGGCATACGGTGCAGGTTTTTCCTGAGCGTTTGCCGAGAGCAAGGTTTTTTCTGGGAACGGACTATTTAAATCGCAACAAATTGGCAGATGCCGAAAGAGAATTCCAAACCGCCCTCAGGATGAACTCCATTTATACCGAAGCTTATAACGGACTGGGTTTGGTGGAATACAAACGCGGACGATTGCAATCTGCCGAAAAAAAGTTTAAAAAAGCCCTTGCGCTGAATTCCGAATTTGTCGAAGCCCGTCTTAATCTCGGTTTGGTTTTATTTGATCTCGGACGGTGGTCTCAAGCAGAGACTCAATATTTGCAAGCACTGGAACAGGAACCGGATAGTGTCGAAGTGCACAACAACCTGGGCCTGCTTTATTACCGCCAGGGACGGATGCAAGAAGCAGAAGCCCAATACCTGTCGGGTTTGCATAAGGACTTTGAATATTTCGGCTTGCATTTCAACCTTGGGAATCTTTATCGTGCCATGGGGCGGCTGAACGAGGCGGTTGCGGCATACCGGCTGGCGATCCGCTTCAATGCCCGTTGGGCGGCACCGCACAACCATCTCGGTGAGGTTTATTTGGAATTGGGACTAAAAGATCAAGCCGAAGTTGAGTTCACTGCCGCAGTCGCGGTTGAACTCAAAAATGAATCGGCTGACTAGTATCAACCTATGAAAACGCACCCCACAAAATAAAAATGAAATTTATTAATCAAAATATTGTCATAATTATATCGTTAGTTTTGGCATACGCCATCATCCATTTAACGGCAGAAGATTTGCCCGGTGTGATTCATTCGTTATTTGGTGTGTATGTCGAGGAAGGGTTTTTTAGCAAGTACAGGTTTCCTATCGCCATTTTAGCCTTTCTAATTTTCCCAATAATACGCGGGCTTAAAAGGAAGTTGGATTTATAACGAGGATAACTATCATTAGATTATAGGGAGAAGGCCACCCATTTTAGATATATGAACGCATTTTCAACAAATCATCGTCTTATTAAATCACCCGTGTTCATGACCTGCCCCCAGTTAGTTGTACCACTTTTTAAGTTAGAATTTCCACCTTCACGGGCTGTAT
>JAPKCW010000057.1:0-11579 GCA_028822815.1 Nitrospinaceae bacterium
ATGTCCACGCCGGTTAGGAGAAGGGGGTGGCACATGGGAATGACGTCATGGGTTCGTTTTGCTCCCATGATTCCCGCGACTTGTGCTACGGCCAGCACATCGCCTTTTTTGATCTGTCCCCCTTGAATCAGCTTCAGGGTTTCCGGTCGCATATGCACCTCTCCGGTAGCCACTGCTCTACGCGAGGTATGGTCCTTGTCGGACACATCGACCATGCGGGCACGCCCCTCTTCATTAAAATGCGTCAGTGAATTATTCATATATGCCAATTGTACCGCAACAAGGTGATACGCTCAATGGGATTTCCGCTTTTACCTATGCGCCGGTTCATAGAGGCCCAGGATATTTCCATCCGGGTCCTGAAAATGGGCCAGTTTGCCGTAGGAATGAATTTCTATGTTCCCGACCAGTGCGGTGTCCAGCTCCTTCAATCGAAATACAAAGCCTTCAATCGGCTGGGCAAGAAAATAAACCGTGGCTCCAGCAGGGGAAGAGGGTACGGAAGTCTTTTGCAAAGCCAGCCTTTGCCCACCTAGCTCAAATTCTGCCCAATCTTCCCGGTGAAACAGGGGTTCTTTTCCCAGTACCTTCTGGTAGAATTTTACAGCCCTGTCTAAATCTGTAACCGGATAGGAAATGAACGCGATTTTTGCCTGCATGTCGGAAATCCCGCCTTCTATATTTAATGAAGGGCATCTCTGAAAATTACTTTTGGCCATGAGCAACCCTTATAAATAAGGGCTGCGAGTTGCCGTAGAGAAAATTATCTAATAAATAGAGATACTCGGAAACAATTCGGAGTCTAAAACTTGTCACTGTTTAATATAGGGCTGGTTTTGTTATCCAGCCTTTTACATTCTTTCTGGAATATATTGACCCAGACCAGTAAAAATTCCCAGTACTTTTCTGGCTTAAAAGGGATTTGGGTCATGGTCATGGCCCTAATCGCCTACGCAGGGTTCGGAATAGCTCCCTTGAGTGATGAGATTATTTTCTGGGGCATCCTTTCAGGCATTTTGCATGGAGTGTATATACTCTGCCTTTCCCGGGCCTATTCAACAGCGGATATTTCCTATGTTTACCCCATTGCCCGATCCGCACCTGTATTCGTGCCGGTTTTTGCCTGGTTATTTCTCGATGAGCACCTGAGCATTTTCACGTTTCTGGCGATTGGATTAATTCTGACGGCCATATATATCCTCCACTTTGAAGGACAGCTGATACAGGGATTTAAAAACCTGATAAAGGCTGTCCGCGATCAGGATTTGCGTTGGGCATTTATTACTTTGGCGATGGTGGTCAGCTACAGCCTGGTAGACAAAAAGGGAATGGATTCCTTTTTAAGTCATTTGCCGGATCAGCCTTTCGTCAACGGGGTCACCTTCTTTTTCATCGAAGCGACGATAGGTTTTGCTCTCTGCAATGTGTACCTTTTCTCTAAACACCCGGCAAAATATATTTTGCAAACCTGGAGAGAGGAATGGAAGAAAGCCTTGTTTGCCGGAATTGCCACTTTAGGTTCGTATGGCCTGATCTGCATGGTGCTTCAGTTCGAAGCGCTGAGCGCGATTGTCACCCTCCGCCAGGTCAGCGTATTGATGGTGGTCTATTGGGGATGCTGGAAACTTAAAGAACCGTTTGGTCCCCAACGCATATTGGCGGGAGCGCTGATCCTGATTGGCATTTTTCTGATCGGCATCAATTCATAAGCCAATAGCGTTAAAAAATTATAGGAATCTATCGCAAATGTGGCTTTTGTATAAGGTTTTATATTAAAAAATTTTAACCCCATTTGTTGTTAAGAGCCCGATATAATAAAAGGAATTTACATATGGGTACTTACACACTTGTGGGCTTCAGGCCTATGGAGTTAATGAAATTGGAGGTTTTTTGTGAAGCGGATTGCTAATTTTCTAAAAACCGGGTTGCTTCTGGTTTTATGTATCGTATTTTTTGTTTCTGCCGCCGAAGCGGTAAAAGGCGATAAACGAAAAACCCAGACCCTTTCCCTGGAAAACGGCCTGGATGTTCTCCTGGTTTCCGACCCGGATGTGCATCGTAGCGCCGCCGCCTTATCAGTAGGCATAGGTTATTTGTATGATCCGAAAGATAAAGCGGGGTTGGCCCATTATCTGGAGCATATGTTGTTTCTGGGGACAATAAAATATCCGGAAGTGGGTTCCTATAAAAAATTTCTCGACTCGCATTCGGGAGGGTCCAATGCCTACACGTCAGGAAACATGACCAATTATTTTTTCCAGGTATCACATAATGGATTTAATGAAGCTCTGGATCTCTTCAGTTATTTTTTCAAGGCTCCCTTGTTCGATAAGACCTATGCGGAGAGAGTAGTCAAAGCCGTTAACAATGAACACGAAAAAAACAAGCTCCGTGATGGATGGCGTGGAAATTTTGTAGCAAACCTGATGTCTGAGCCCGGACATCCTGTTGGTAATTTTGGAACCGGCAACCAAAAAACCCTATCTGGGGACAATCGCCCTGCGTTACTTGAATTTTATAAGCGTTATTATGCGGCTTCCAACATGAAGCTGGCCCTCATCTCCAGTATGCCGATGGAAATTCTTTCCGGCGTGGCAAAAAAATATTTTTCGGATATATCGGATCGGCCCGTTAAGGTTCCCGCAATATCCCCTGAGTTCAGAAAACCGCTTAAGGGACAGTATCGATTGCTGAAAATAAAAACTATTAAGGATGTACGTTCTTTGGAAATCGATTTTCCCACCATACGCCTTAAGGACCATCAGGCCAGCAAGCCGGCTTCCATTGTAGGCTCTGTGCTGGGGCATGAGGGCAAAGGTTCCCTGCTCTCCAAATTAAAGGAAGAGGGGCTGGTTTTAGGCCTCAGCGCGGGAGGGGGAAGCAGTCACCCGGATATCAATTCATTCGGTATAAATATTTCCCTGACCGTGAAAGGGCTAAAAGAATATGAGCGGATTCTTGAGCTGGTTTTTGCCTATATTCAGATGATCCGGGAGCATGGGTTTCAGGAATACACTTTCAAAGAAACCCAGGCTATGGCCCAGATCAACTTCGACTGGAAAAATCCGAATGAGGGCATGGGGTTTGTCGCAGGTAAAGCGTCATTACTGCAGGAATATAAACTGGAAGTGGTAGAAACGCTGCCTTTCCTTTATACAGAATATAAACCTTTAGCCTATAAAGCGGTTTTGGATACATTGACCCCTGAAAACGCAATGGTAGTTTTGAGCTACAATTCTGCCGCAACCAATAGCAAAGTACCGTACTACGATGCCGAATATTCCTTGCAGAAAATAGGGGAAAAGGCTTTCAAAAAATTATCTCATCCGATGAAGGTGAAAGGTACTTTTTACCCGGAGAAAAATGACTTCATTCCTTATAACCTGAAATTAGTGGAGGAATATCCGCATCTGGTGAAGGATGACGATCTGGCAAAAGTCTGGTTTAAATATGACCATCGTTTCAAACAGCCAAAAATATCTTTGACCTTCAGAATTGAAACTGCAAAAGTTTATCGCAGCCCTAAAAACCTGGAACTGGCAAAATTATATGAAGCCATGATGCAGGAAGGATTAAATGAACTGGTGTATCCCATTCAAATGGCGGGACTGTCTTATGGCCTATCCATACAAAAAAAAGGAGTGCTCCTGAGTCTTGGCGGCTATTCAGAGCGCATTGGCGATTTGATCAAACTGGTGACAAAAAATCTAAAAGAAGTGAAAGTGGATGAACAGAAATTCGCTAATATTAAAGAAGCCATGATACGCGGATTGAAAAACCGTAAACTAGGCCAGGCCTATTCACGCGGAGGCTATTACAACTGGTTGATGCTCCTCAAGGATCAGTATACGGATGAGGAAAAACTATCAGCACTGACCCCGATCACTTTGAATGATGTCAAGGCTTATGCCAAAACACTTTATGACAAAGTGTATATTACCGGAATGATTCATGGTAATTGGTCTGATAAAGAAGCATTGGAAAGCGTGGACATACTGCTATCTGCCTTGGGCGGTAAACCGTTTCCTGAAAACGAGCGATTCGAGCAGGTGGTGGAGGTTATGTCTCAAGGAGAGCGGTTCCGGTTTAGCCGAGAGGTCGAGGATAATAATAATTCGCTGGCCTATGCTATCCAGGTTGGCGAGAAAGATTTTTCTCTCCTGGCCAAAGCTTCGATAATAGCTTCTATTGTAGAAAGCGATTTTTATACTCAAATGCGCACCAACCAGCAATTGGGATATATTGTATGGAGTTTTAACCAGCGCATTGAAGATAGAATCTTTTTCCGGCTGGTGATTCAGTCTTCTACCCACGGTCCTTTTGAATTGAGCAAACGGGTCAATGTTTGGATGGGAAGTACTGAAAAGTTTTTCTCCAAATTGACCGACCAGGAGTTTGAAAGGCATCGGCAAAGTTTGATCGTTGCGCTGGAAAAGGAGGGCGATAGTATCGGTGCGATTGCGGGAGACCTTTATTCGCTTGCCACGGATGAAAAGGGAGACTTCCGTTTTAAAAAGAAGATGATCTTGGCGGTGAAAAACCTCAAAAAAGAAGATGTTGCCAAGACGGCAAAAAAAATATTCCGCGACGATGGCACTCCCCGGCTTGAAGTATTAATGCGAGCCAAGGGAAGTAAAGAAAAAGTACCGGCAGGGGTCATTACAGAGGTCAGTCAATTCCACCACCACTAGGCGTGGCCAGCGAGCCGCCGGTAGCAATTTGCGATAGCTCTATCAGGTGAGCAAAAGGTTATCTCTTTGTGATCTACCTATATTAAAAATATGAAATTCGGAGCTATTTTTAAAAGAGGGGCTAATCTTCTCAAGCTAGGGGTTGCCGCAAGAAAGTTGCGTAAGTCCACTACAGAAGACCAGCACCATTGGGCGCAGAATTACCTCTTCGAACTGCTGGGCCAGTCAAGAGGACTGCCCACCAAAATCGGCCAGTTCATAACGATGGACTCCGACGATCAGACTCTTAGGGAAACTCTCAACAATTCTTTAGAACCCATGCCTTTTGAAGAGGTTGTGGAGCTGATTGAAAAAGCCTATGGCAAACCCTGGGACACGGTCTTTAAAAAACTGGAAAAATCCTGTAAGCCCGCATCGCTGGGCCAGGTGCATTTTGGCAAACTTAAGGATGGCACAGAAGTCGCGGTGAAGGTTCAGTATCCTGACATCGCAAGCACGGTGGAAGCGGAGATGGACCTCATGGGCTGGTTACCCAAAGTGGGGCCGGTGGCAAAATGGGGATTCAAGATGGATGGCTACCGTGACGCCTTCTGGCATAATTTCAGCGAAGAACTGGACTATCGCATTGAGGCGAAGCATCAGGAAAACTATTGCCAGAAAATTCCTCCGCTGGAACGCATTGTGGTTCCCGAAGTCATCAGCGATTTGACCCAGCCCACCGTACTGGTGCAAAAAAGGGAAGAAGGGTTCAGCCTGGATAAAGCCGAAACCATGATGCCAGCGCAGAAGCAGGCTATGGGCCGGTTACTGCTTCAGCATTATTTGCATATGTTGTTTCGGCACGGATTTGTCCATGCCGATCCGCAACCGGCGAACTTTTCTTTCCGACAATATAAAAAAGATTATTTCCAATTAATTATTTACGATTTTGGCAGCGTTCTGGAGATTCCGGATGATGTACGACTGGCACTTTTGAGAATTATTCTGGCTCTACGTGATCGGGAGAATCTGGACCCGGTGACCTGCCTTTCGGCTCTGGGTTTTGATCCGGAAAAACTAAAAGACCTGCGCCCGACTCTCCCGGCCTTGATGTCCGTTTTGTTCGAGCCTTTTTTGGTCGAAGCTCCTTACGATGTTAAGGACTGGAGAATGAGTGAACGCTTTGACCAGATAGTGGGAGAAATGAAATGGTGGTTTCGCTCTGCCGCGCCTCCCAAACTGATATTCCTGATGCGGACTTTGCATGGCTTGACCAGCATGTTGCGACGGCTGGATGTTCCGCTTCCCTGGCAGTTCATTATGGATAAAATGCTGTCTGATATTTACCCACAGGCGAGGGCATTGACCCTGCCGGAAGTAGACTCCAAAGGTCCGGCGTTTGACTCCATAGCCCGTTACTTGAAAGTACATGTGGTGAAACCCAACGGCAATAAAGTCAGCCTCACCATGCCGGGCCGATGCACCGATGACATTGAATCGATCATGGACGAACCCGTTAAAGAATCCATCCAACGACAAAATATCGACTTGCAATCCATTCAAGACAAAGCCCGGAAATCAGGTTTTGTCCCTCAGGTCCTGTTTGAACTTCACGATGAAGAACGCGATATGAAAGTCTGGTTGGAGTAGTAACCACCGATATACCCTTGATTCCATTTCCTCCGGGCGAGGCTCAGATTGACTTTTCACGCCTGCTGTGTGACTTTAGTGACATTACCTAATACAGGGGAATATTGTTTTGGATTCTGAATATAAAACAAAACGAGTTGTAGTGATTGACGATTCTCCAGTCGTCCCCGAAGTCATTAGAAGTAATCTAAAAAAATAGGATTTGAAGAGGATAATATTTTCGAGGCAGAGGATGGATCGGGTGGAGTGAATTTGCTACGGTCCGAGAAGATCGACCTGATTATTTCCGATTGGAATATGCCGAAAATGGACGGTCTGGAACTGTTGCGAACGATAAAAGATTACCCGGAATTAGCAACCATTCCTTTCATAATGATAACTTCGGAGTCTGAAAAAGATAAGGTGGACGAGGCATTTAAAGCCGGCGTTAACCAGTATATATGCAAGCCTTTCAAACCCAGTTATTTTAAAGAAAAAATTCAGCAAACTTTAGGGAAGAATTTATATGGTTCTAAACAGTTGATGGTTGTGGATGATTCGCCGGTGATCCGTAAAATTGTTGAAAAGCTATTAAGGATGCTGGGATTCGGCGGATTTAATTTTATAGGCGCCGACAATGGTGTGATTGCACTATCTCTTCTGGATGAAAAAAAGTGGATTTGATCATCACCGATTTGCACATGCCTGATATGGATGGAATTGAATTTGTTAGAGAGGTTCGGCTAAGTGAAAAAATTGACCTGATTCCAGTCTTGATGATCACCTCAGATTACAATACAGACAAAATGTTGGAAGCCTATGATGCTGGTGTCGATGAGTTCATGCAAAAGCCATTTACGGCAGTCGACCTGGAGGAAAAAATTAAAGTGCTTTTTAACCATTAGGATTTTTTTAAGCTTCCGGTAAATGAGATAGTCCTCACTTGCAGAGGTTTCCCGCCCCGTTTAAAGCAAACTGATGGAAGAACCCAATCCTAAAAAATACAGAATTGAACTCATAACCATCATTGCGCTGATGATTATCGTGGTGCAAGTGTTTCCGCAGTTGTGACCGGCGAGCCGCCGGTGGCAGGTAGCAGGAACTCGTCAAGCCGAGATAACTCTTTGTCCACCAGCGAAAGCGACGGCACACTGGTCCCACGTCTAGTGAGTGGAATGTAAAAATGAAAATATGGGTGGATGCAGATGCTTGCCCCAGGCCGATCAAAGAAATTTTGTACCGTGTGGCGGACAGGACAGAAATACCGGTGACATTGGTTACTAATCAGGGGTTACGCATACCGGATTCGGCTTATATTAATTTGATCCAGGTGGGGCAGGGGGCAGATGTTGCCGATGACGAGATTGCCAATAAATGCGAAGCTGGGGATTTAATCATCACAGCAGACATTCCGCTCGCCGCCCGTGTTGTGGAAAAGGGGGCGTTGGCTCTCGATCCGCGTGGAAAGGTTTATGATAAAAACAATATCGGGCAGATATTGGATATGCGTAACTTCATGGACAACTTACGCGGTAGCGGTGTAGAAACCGGCGGCCCCGCTGGTTTTGGCCAGAAAGAACGGTTCAAGTTTGCAAACGAACTGGATAGATTTTTAGGGCAAAGATAATGCCGGGTGACTATTGGCAGGCAGTCACTTCTTCTTCAAGTTTTGGTCGAATGGGCACGAGTTCTACGGTTTTGTTGACACAGTCTTTGGTATTTTGCACCGCCAGTTTGTTGAACAGGAAATCCATTTTGGTTTCCAGTTCTTTGCCAATGCCTTCCCGAATCTCGGTGGATAAACCCCAGAACTCGGATTTGAATTCACCAAAACCTTTTTTGCGGGTTTTGTAGATGAACTGTTCATCCGTCTGGTCCGATTTTTTCTCGTTGGCAAACTTTTCTCTGAGGTGGGTGTAGATTTCTTCTTTAAAGTCTGAAGGGAACAGTACGCTCCCGTAGATCATATTTTGAAAATCGGTGGCCAAGTGAATTTCGGCGGTTTCCAGTTCCGGGAATTTATAGAACATGTCCTGGGGCAGGGTGGACGCACCATGCTGGACGGCTCCGGCGAGGCCATAACTTTCGCGTGAAATGCGTGACAGCTTTTTCAGTGTATCAAAATCGAGGTTTACCTCGGCGACGGTTCCATCGGGTAGAGGAACTCCTCCATGTGAGGTTCCGGTCTGGATAGATATTTTGCTGATGGTGGTTGCTCCGGGCCGGGCTTTTTCCAGCAATTCATTGAAGTTGTCGAGGTAAGCTTTCAATTCCTGCTCGTTGCTGTTTTCTTTTCCTACTTCGCCGATCTCGCCGCCAACGGATATGCTGATACCAAACGGTTCCAGTTCCCGGATGTATTCAGTGAGTTCTACCCCAACTTCAAAATTTGCCCGCTGTTGCTCGACTACACCAGATTTACTGAGGTCGACCAAAGTGGAAGTGTCGATGTCTATATTGTAGAACCCACCTGCGATACCGTTTTGGATCAGGTTTTTGAGTCCGGCAATCTCTTTTTCCGGGTCCTGCGCGTAGTTTTTGGCGTTGACTTGAAAATGATCACCCTGGATAAAGACCGGGCCCGTAAACCCTTCTTTAATTGCGGCGGCAAGAATGACGGTGGACAGCTCGTGTGGTTTTTGGAACGTGTAACTCATTTCCGACTTAGCCAGTTCAAAAATAAACGCACCGGCATTGCTTTTGATGGCGGTGCGAAAAATGGCTCGGCAGAGTTCATAAGGCATGCCGCGGATGTTGAGGGCGGGAACCGTGAATCCTTTGACTTCGCCTCGGCCTCGGGCCTCATAGAGTCCCTGAATCGACGAGTTGACGATGCCGAGTTCCAGTGCCGCCGATTTGATAAGGAACCGGCTCAGACCTTTTATTTCTGCTGAAGGATTAAGAACAGCATTCTGGACCAACTGATCCAGCACATCTCCCCGAAACTTATCAGCGTCTTCTATTTTCACGCCACCATTGTCCTGAGTGGCGATATTCTTGAGTTGACGGGTTATTTCGTCTTTATGGTTAAAAAGCATCGGGTTCTCCACTTAATGTCCCTGATTTAAATGAATATCAAAGACCGGGGCATTGATTCAGGAATTGATTTAAAAAAAAGGTTGATTCCAAGTTTCAGCGTAATTGCACTTTATGCACCGATCAGGACCGTAAAAAGATAAAACTACGCTTGGTGAGTGCATTGTAACCAAAAAATCGTTTTCAGGCAAAACATCTTTAATAAAAGTTCTATTTTTTATATATTTATTTAAATTCATATATTTATATATAATTTATTAAACTTTATTCTTGGGGTGGATGGGTAGAGGGGATTGCCTGACTAAGGCGAAATACGGTTTGTGATAAAGGATTGAAGGTTTAAGCCGAAACGATTTTGATTGGATGCGCTTAAACTCTTAAAATACCAATAATTACAATATTATCTTGGTTTATTTCCTATTGACACAGTTGAATAATTTGTTAGAATTCCTAACGTCTGTAAAATATGTGATAGCACCCGATTCCGCAGTTGATTAATGATTTTTTTTTTAGAAATTATTAATTTTTTAATACTTAAGAATTCCAATTTTTCAAAACTATATTTCCCAGGTTTCTGGAACGGAGAAATTCATCTAATGTTTAAGAACATATATATACCGGTAGATAATTCTGATTACTCCAACGCCTGCGTTGAATTAGCACTCGAATTTGCCAAGGGATCAGATACGACTATTACCGCAAGCCATGTTTATGCCGCCAAAATGCACGATGTCCGGTTTCGGCAAATGGAGAGTGGACTTCCTGAAGAATATCAGGATGAGCAGGAGTTAGAAAAACAACGGAATATTCATGACCAATTGATTACCAAAGGGATGGAAGTCATCAGTGACTCCTATCTGGATGTCCCAAAAGATAAATGTAAAGCATTGGACATTCCTTTTGTTGGTAAATCTCTTGAGGGTCGTAACTGGACAGAACTGGTTCGTGATATCAAGGAATCTTCTTATGACTTGGTTATCATTGGGGCTTTGGGGCTCGGCGCGATTAAAGACAGTTTGATTGGCACGGTTGCCGAAAGGGTGATACGGCGTTCTAGTACAGATATGTTGGTTGTGAAGCATTGTCCTGAGATTCAAGAGGATAGGCCCTCCAGTGGAAAGATTGTGGTTGCGGTGGATGGAAGTGGTCATTCTTTTGGAGGGTTGATGACGGGTATTGAAATGGCCAAAAAGTTGGATCGTCCTCTGGAAGTCATTTCTACTTTTGATCCCTACTTCCACTATGCCATGTTCAACAGCCTGATCGGCGTTTTGTCCCGGGAGGCTTCCAAAGTGTTCAAGTTTGAGCAACAGGAAAAGCTTCATGAAGACATTATTGACAAAGGACTGGCAAAAATCTATCAGGCTCATCTGGAGATCTCCCGGAAAATTTGTGAAGAAGAGGGCATCGAAAGTACCATTCGCCTTTTGGACGGAAAGGTCTTCGAAAAAGTTTTGCAATATGCCCGCGAGGAGAATCCCTATCTGCTGATTCTGGGACGGATCGGGGTTCACAGTGCCCCGGATATGGACATTGGAGGCAATACCGAAAACCTTCTGCGTCTGGTTCCATGCAACATACTGCTCTCCAGCAAGGTGTTCCAGCCATCGATAGACATGCAGGCGGAGGAAAGCATTGAATGGACCTCTGAAGCCAAAGTGCGCTTGACTAAGATTCCGGGTTTTGTACGTCCGATGGCGACTACAGCGATTCTACGCTATGCGTTGGAGAGGGGACATAGCATGATTACATCCGGCGTTATCACCGAAGCGGTGCAGGAGATTCTTCCGGCCGGCGCGATGCAGGCCATGTCTGCTATTGGTGAGAGGATGAAAAAGGAAGGAATGGACCCGAACAATCCGGAAGGTCTTGGCATGCTGAAAGAAGAAATGGCGCAAGCTCATGCCGGTAATTCCAAAGAAGAGATTACACTGAAATGTACCAGTTGCGGCACTTATTATAAAGGTGATGTTGTAAAATGTGGTGTTTGTAACGCGGGAGCTGAGCGATTGCTTCCGGTCAATAAAGAGGAGTTCAAAGCATCGGTAGAGGAGTCTCAAGAAGCCACCACGTTTACCACTTTTGATGATGTCAAAGTGTCCTGGACTCAGGAAGCGTTGGATGGGTTGAATGAGTTTCCGCAGGGGCATTTGAGAAGAAAAGCCCATGCCCGGGTTGAGAAAAACGCTCGGGTTCAGAATGTCGGTACGGTTTCTCTGGCATTTCTCAACAAAATCCTGAACG
>JAPKCW010000255.1:0-2464 GCA_028822815.1 Nitrospinaceae bacterium
TTCAAAATTATCATAGATTTATTACCCGTCATGATCTATGCACTTAAGGTTGATCCGTACCATTAATTCCCGCAAGGGGTTTTTTTTTGCTACCCATCTTAGGCCCTAAATGGCTATTTGTAAATATATCAACGGTGAGGTTTCAAAAACTTTTGCCTTTTTTGTCCAATCCGATATTTTCTTCTGATATCCAGCGAATTTAAAGAGAAAAACAATTAATTGACGTAGGGTGAATTTTTTACCCTTAAAGTTCAATTTCCCATCACAAAGCCCCGCAAAAAAAATAACATAACTCCTTATTTTATAGCTGTTTGAATGCTTTTGAGCTGACCTCCCTTTTTGGCATATTCCTTGCTCCTCTATATGGCGAATAACTGTGCCCAATTTTAGGGACAAATAAGCACGATTTTTTTTAATAGTTTTTTAAAAACAAAGGGTTTTCTGCGCAGGGGGTTCCTGATCCTGGCTGGGAAGTCAAACACCTTGATTTTTAGGAACTAACCGCAGGTTATTTTGAGCTGGAATGGGTGCATTTGTCTGCTAGCAAAAATCGTCTAACTCCTTTGTTTCCGGTAATTCAAAGGTTTTGGGGCGATGCGGGAAAGGCTTAACTTTGGGCTCTGAGATACCGTTAAGAATAAGGCATATTGAATGGACTGGGTGAAGGCAAATAATCGAATTTGTAGCAAAATAATGCTGACAGGGGTTATTGCCTACCTTTGGTGGAGTTCTATGGCACAGTTATCCTACGCCCAAATTACCCCTCAGGGACGAGACCAGACCTACAAGCAGGCCGCCCCCCATCGGTTTGAGGAGAGGTTCAAAAAACAGGAGTTCCCACAATCGCAAAGGGTGCCGGTAAAACCGGACAGCTTGAAGCCTGTTTTTCCGGCCGCGATGAGGAAGGTGAATTTTCTTCTTCAGAGAATGATCATCAAAGGCTCTACGATTTATGGCAAGCGAAAATTTTCGCGGCTGTTCAGAAAATATCTGCACCGGAGGATTACTCTCGAACAGATCTATATCATTGCCCAGCAAATCACCAATATGTACCGCAATGATGGGTATATTCTTTCCAAAGCGGTGGTGCCTCCCCAGAAAATTGAGGATGGCGCGGTTCAAATTAATGTGATTGAGGGTTTTGTGGATCGTGTTGTCGTTCAGGGTCAGGTGCGCGGCCCGAGAAGGCTTCTCAGTGAATATCGAAAAGGAATTTTAAGATCCCGACCCCTGAAAGCCAAGGATCTTGAGAGATATTTGCTTTTGGTGGATGACTTGCCGGGTGTTTCAGTTAAGTCGGTTCTCACTCCTTCCAAAGATAAACCGGGAGCCACCAACATGACACTGATTCTAAGTAATAAAGCCTATGAGGGAAGTTTGGGTCTGGATAACCGGGGCACTAAGTTCAACGGACCTATCCAGATAAATGCGGGGTTATCTGGCAATGCACTTTTTAAAAACTATGAGCGCATCGGTTTGCAGGGTGTGGTCACCAGTGACACGGATGAATTGCAATTTTTCAGTGGCTTCTATGAACAACCCATATCTTCTGAGGGCACCAAACTGTTTTTTTCCGCATCATTCAGTGATTCCAAGCCCGGCTCCGCCCTCAAAGATTTTGAGGTAGCGGGGGAAAGTAAAACCTTCGCCCTTAAAATCACACATCCGTTCATCCGATCCAGGGCTGAAAACCTGACGGGATCTCTGAGTTATACGCATCGAAACTCGAGCACGGATATTCTGGGGACATTGGATTCAGAAGACCGCCTTCGTATCGTTAACTTAGGGTTGTCCTACGATTTTGTAGATCAGTATCGAGGGGTGAACCTGGTGAGTTTTAATTTGAGCAAGGGCTTTGATATTTTTGATTCCACGAAAACGGGATCGGAAAACCTGACCCGTAGTGTGGGCCACAGTGACTTTACCAAGCTTTCCGGGCAGGTGCTCCGGCTTCAGCAATTGGCGCCTTCCTGGATGTTGTTGGGAGCGTTTTCCTGGCAGTATTCTTTTGAAAAACTTTTGGCTTCTGAGGAATTTGGTGTAGGCGGCGCACAATTTGGCCGGGCTTATGATTCTTCTGAAATTACCGGAGACCAGGGTATGGCTTTTAAGCTGGAACTTCAAAAAGCCTTCCAGCCGAAGAAAAAATATCTCAGGGATGTGCAGGCCTACACCTTTTTCGATTACGGGGCGGTTTGGAACCGCATTCCCATTTCCACAGGTTCCACCGTTCAGGATCTTAACTCGTTAGGACTTGGTATCCGGTTTAACGTGACAGATATGATTTCTGGATATTTGGAATGGGACAAACCGCTGAATCAGGAAGTGTCGGCGGAAGGTAACAAAGACGGGCGATTCTTTTTCAGCCTATCAGCAAGGTTTTAGGGATTTTTCATGAACGTTTTTAAAATGAATCAGAAAGCATTCCCTGGCGGCAATGTGACGGAGAAGCGACAGCCGCAGG
>JAPKCW010000256.1:0-2461 GCA_028822815.1 Nitrospinaceae bacterium
AGTCTTCGATCACCAACGGGGTTTTCTCCGTCTGGCCAACTTCTTTGGCACGATAATCCTTTTCTCCAGCTTCTGGTCCATGTTGTCCTCATTCCAGTACTCTGCAATCTGGTGGACTTTTAACTTTCTTTCTTAAAAATTGAATTTATACTTATCATGAACCTCAGGTAGAAAAGGAGTATTTTTATGCGTATGGCACCGAGTGCAGACATTGGCATAATCCCATCGCTGACCATATTGTTCCGTTTCTGCTTTGACAAAATTCCCCTTCGAGGCTTTCATCACGGCACGGAACTGGGAACCCCCGGAAACCGAGTGGCACATTTCACAACCTACCTGCTCCTTATTCGGCTCTTCCGGGTCAATTTTAGTAGTGGTATCTTTGCCCTTTTTACTCTTGCTTCCCGCCGGTTTGAATCCGCCTCTTTGACCATAGCCTGTTGTATGGCACCGTAAACAAAGGGGAGTCGTGGTGTAATCTTTTTCAGGGTCCAGTTTAACTCGCAACTTGGCTTCCTTACGTTCCCCTGGTTTTAACAAGTTAAAGGTGCCACCGTGGGGCGATTTCACCCAAGCCTGGTAATAAGCATCGTGACAACTGCCGTTACATTTGACAGCACCGACAAATTTAGGTTTTTTCCTCATAATCTTGACCGACTTGGCCCGTTTTTTGGGTTTGACTTCCCATTTGTCAAACATGGCATTTTCTGCTTCGGTCAATTCAATTTTCTTTTTCTTCTTTTTAGCATCCACCTCGATACCGGTTCCAAAGACCAAAGCCAAAGAAACCAAAACCAAGCTCAGAACTTTCAGTGTTTTTCCCATTGTCCACTCTCTTTTTTCCACAAACCCTCCTTGATCCATGTATTCGAGGCTTAAAACATGTTTGAACAATTATCCTGTATGAGGAAGAACCCATCGGTTCCTTTTAATTAACCCCATTATATGACACGGGAAGGATAATATAATTCCCTTATCGGGTCAATAGTCATTGCTATCTGCCTCCCTCGCTCGAGGGTGGAAAAATTCTTGCGAAAATCTCGCCATTCCTTTATTTATAGGCTGACAATATCAAATTTTTCTGGGCAACCTCCTTGAACCATAAGCTTTCCCATTACGACTTCGATTTACCGGAGAACCTGATAGCCCAAAAACCAACCCAGCGCAGAGGGCAGTCCCGTTTGCTAGTGGTGGATCGTGAAAAGCAAACCCTGACACACGATACTTTTAACAACCTAAAAAACCACCTAAAAAATCATCCCCTGATGGTGTTCAATGATACCCGTGTCATCCCGGCAAAACTTCAAGCCGAATTTAATTCCAGGCAAGTTGAAATCCTGCTCATTCGCAAGTTAGAATCTGAGGTATGGGAAGTCATGATAAAGGGGTTGGGCCGTTTAAAGCCGGGAGCTAAATTTAAATTCGAGAATAGCGATTTAACGGCCCAATTTCTCATGCGGCAGGATAATCGAGCCCATATAAAATTCTCATCAGAAAAAAAGCTTTCAGCTTATTTAAACCAGAATGGGCGAATGCCCCTGCCTCCATATATACATAGACCGCTTGATACGGATCTGCAAACGCTTGAATTAGATAGAAAACGTTACCAAACCGTTTTTGCCTCCTATCCAGGGGCCATTGCCGCCCCAACAGCAGGGCTGCATTTCACCCAGTCCCAATTAAAAATTCTTCGCGAAAATTTTATCGACACAGCCCGCCTGACACTACACGTAGGTCCGGGTACTTTCATTCCCATTCGCGAGGAAAACATTATCCTTCACAAAATGGAGGAAGAGTATTTTCAAATTTCACCAGTTAACTGGAACAAGATCACTCAAGCAAAAAAGAAGGGGCAAACTGTTTTAGCGGTGGGAACAACATCTACCCGAGTCTTGGAGACCCAGGCCTTTGAGAAAACTATCCGGAATGGCATATCCGGTTGGACCAATTGTTTTATTTATCCAGGGTGGAAATTCAGGAAGGTGAATCACTTGCTCACCAATTTTCATCTGCCCAAATCGACACTGTTTTTGCTGGTATGTGCCTTCATGGGTGAAAAATTAGCGAAAAAAGCCTATTCCGAGGCTATAAAGGAAAAATACCGCTTTTTCAGCTATGGTGACGCGATGCTAATTCTTTAAAAGTAGGGCCCTTGGCCAAGATTTGATCAAGCCTTACCTTCATCCACCGCTTGTTTGAAAAATTTACCCGATTTAAAACGAACCACTTTCCGGGCAGAAATTTCAGCTTCCTCACCCGTTTTAGGGTTCCTGCCAATCCGCTTGGTTTTTGCCCGGACCTGAAACGTTCCGAACCGACGCAAGATAACCGGTTCCCCATGACCTAGTGATTCTTTAATCAATTCAATCACTGTTTCCACAGCCTCTTCAGCTTTGGCCCTGGACAAACTGGCCCGAGATGAAACCTGGTTAATGATATCTTGTTTGGTCATGCCTCCTCC
>JAPKCW010000257.1:0-2455 GCA_028822815.1 Nitrospinaceae bacterium
CGCATGGGGCGGAGCAAAAATACCTTTAGAAGCCGCGGTTTCGGTTTCGGTAAATGATTATGAATCTAGATCAAATCTTGTCTTCATTGCTTTACTTGGCCGCCTGTTTTGCTGTCTTTGCAGCCGGACATCTGGTGTTTATTCTTTTCCGGCGGAGCTATAACATCAAAGATGAGCTTATGGAAAAAGACAATGCGGCGTTCGCCTTGGTCTTGTGCGGTTATTATCTGGGATTAACATTCTCCATTGGCGGAGTGATCTCCGGGCCATCCGCCGGGATGGAAGATGACTTGATCGATATTCTGGTTTACGGGCCTTTAGCGATTTGCTTGCTCAACCTCTCGGCTTTGATCAACGACCGTTTCATTCTTTCCGAGTTCGATATTCGCAAGGAAATTTTGCAAGACCAAAACCGCGGCACTGGCGTGGTCGAGTTCGCCGTTTTTGTGGCGACCGGACTCAATATCTTCGGAGCCCTGTACGGTCAGGGTGGGTCTGTTTTCACGGCCATCGCCTTCTGGGCTTTGGGCCAGACCGTTCTCGTTCTCATCGGCAAATATTATAACCTCATCACGCAATACAATATTCACGAGCAAATTGAAAAAGATAACGTTGCCGTGGGCATCGGCTTTGCCGGAGCCCTGATAGGTATCGGCAACTTGTTGCGCGCGGCTTCCGCCGAACATTTTATTTCCTGGGAGGCAAACTTAATAACTTTTGGCCTCTACATGGTGGTGGGGCTCATTCTACTTCCCGTTGCACGCATTCTCACAGACCGCATTCTTTTACCCGGACGTAGCTTGGCCGATGAGTTGGTCAACCAGGTGAAACCCAATCAAGGCGCGGCTTTTTTGGAAGCCTCATCCTACATCGGCGCCTCTTTCCTCATCACTTGGTGCATTTAAAGCTGGGTCCTTTTTAGTCACTGTTAATCCATGTCGACACCCGCCATAGATAACTCCGGTAAATCCAAGCTCCGCCGTTTGAGTTTTATTTTGAAAATCTGCGTCTTCGCTACCGGATGCGCGGCGATGGTGACCGAATACACATTAGCCACCTTGGCCAGCTACCTTTTGGGCGATTCAATTCGGCAATGGACAATAGTGATCTCCCTCATGTTGTTTTCCATGGGGCTGGGAAGCCGGTATAGCCGTAAATTTGAGGCCCAACTACTGGACCGCTTTGTGCTGATCGAATTCGGCCTGTCGTTCCTGTGTACGTTTTCCGCCATGTTCTGTTTTTGGATTTCGGCCTACACGATAAATTTCGGGCTTGTGATTTATGCGGTCGCCTGCATGATCGGGTTTATGACCGGACTCGAGATTCCGTTGATCACCAGGATCAATCAGTCCTATGAATCGTTACGCGAAAATATATCCTCGGTCATGGAATACGATTACTACGGTGGCCTGTTAGGCGGAGCTTTGTTTGCCTTTGTCCTGCTTCCTTTTCTCGGGCTGACTTATACGCCCGTCCTTATCGGTAGCCTTAACCTGCTTGTGGCTTCGCTGATACTGTGGTATTTCCCCGACCGCTTGATGCGGCCTCGCATCCTCAACATTCAATTTGCCGCTTTGTTTTTGGTCTCGGTCCTGGCCTTCGCGGTTGCCAAACCCATTGTTCTATACGGCGAACAGCACAAGTATAAAGATAAAATCGTTTACCAGGAACAAACCCGGTATCAGAAAATTGTTGTGACTCAATGGAAAGAGGATTATTGGCTTTTTATAAATGGGAGCACCCAATTCAGCACATACGATGAGGAACGGTATCATGAACCCCTGGTGCACCCTTTGATGGGATTGATTAAGGAACGCAAGGATATCTTGCTTCTGGGAGGAGGTGATGGGTTGGCCGCCAGGGAAATCCTCAAATATCCCGATGTGGAAAATCTCACCCTGGTCGATCTTGATCCGGCCATGACCCGGCTGGCCCGGCAGGATACGATTTTTCTCAGCATTAATCAGGGTTCGCTCAATGACCCTCGCGTCCGTGTGGTCAATCAAGATGCCTACCAGTTTATAAAAAACTCCGGTGACCTGTACGATGCCGTTATCATCGATCTTCCAGACCCGAAATCGGTTTCGCTGTCGCTACTTTATTCGCTGGGGTTTTACAAGATGGTTGAGAAGCATCTAAAACCCTTCGGTTCCATGGTCACGCAAAGTACAAGCCCGTTGTATTCTCCCGAAGCGTTTCTTTGCATTAAGAAAACCATGGAGGCTGCCGGCTTTTCGACCGTACCTTACCAGAATTCCGTTCCCAGCATGGGCCAGTGGGGATGGGTTATCGGAGTCAGACATGAAGCGATGCCTGCACAGCGCCTCAAACAAGAACTCTTGACGCTGGAATTCGCGGACATTGAGACGCGTTTTTTTAACCGGGACGCTATGATCTCGATGGCGCATTTCGGCAAGGGGTTGTTCGAGAAGGAGGCCCAAATCGAACCCAACAC
>JAPKCW010000258.1:0-2441 GCA_028822815.1 Nitrospinaceae bacterium
GTTAACCCCAGCTCCTTATAGGCCTTTTCCAGATTTCTTCGAACGATGGTTAAATTTTTCTTTGCCTGCTCATCCCTGCGGTTCCGGTAATGTTTTTCCGCTTTTCTGAAATGATCGATTGCCTCCACGCCTTGTCCCCTGGAAAAATAGAGAACGCCCAAGGCATGGTGAGCCTCCGCAAAATCCTGTCTGATCTTCAAGGCTTGAAGATAGGCCTGTCGAGAGGCTTCTGAATTTCCGTCAACAGAAAGGTCAAATCCTTTCCGATACAAATCTTCTGCGGTACTGGCCTCGCCGATCCCTCCAACAAATATCAAACCAGACAGCAAAACAGACATTAGTAGATTTCCCTGTCTGATTGTAACCATGAGGGTATCAAACTCCCTGAGAGAGTGAGAACACAATAAAATAGGCTTAATGAACTGTGGCCGACAGATCAAACTTGGAAAGCCATGACCTACTTTCACAAACAGTGCTCAACTACTTTTAAAAATATGTTCTGTCAAAATTGTTACATTTTCTCCAAACTCTTTCAAGCCATCTGTGCCGTGATATTTAACCTTACCATCGTGCCTCAGTTATATCTTCTTCATTAACTTTTACCCGTACCGGGCATGAAATTTATGGTTGGTGATACCACGCATGCCCCGCATGGGGTAGAAGCGGGTATATCTGTGGTTTCTGAGTTTGCTTTGATTGAGTTGTTTCGCCGAACAGGTTAATATCCTCTGGTTACTGATTTAAGAGGCGATGGTTTGGCGACTTCATTCAAAAGGCAGGTTTCTGTTCTGGCAACGGGTGCTGTGATTTTTCTGACGATACTCATCATGCCAACTCCTGCAGGTTTAACACCTGAGGGACAACGCATGCTGGCGGTGACCGCGCTCATGGCCATCTGGTGGATCGGTGAGGGCACTGCGATTGCTGTGACGGCCCTGTTACCACTGGTTTTATTCCCCTTGTTGGGCATCCTGCCCAGCAAACTGGTTGCACCCAATTATGGCAACCACCTGATCTTTTTATTTCTCGGCGGATTCATGATCGCTCTCGCTTTGGAAAAATGGAATTTTCACAAGCGTCTGGCGTTATGGATTATTTTGGCAATTGGCACTCAGCCTCAGCGTATTGTTTTGGGATTCATGACTGCCACGGCTTTTATGTCGATGTGGATTTCCAACACCGCTTCGACCATGATGATGCTCCCGGTTGCCATGGCGGTGGTGCGGCAAATTGCGCTGGACGCGTCTTTGAACGGAGAAAAAAATGATGCAACACGCCAAACCATAGAGAATGGATTGGGGCTCGTTCTCATGCTGGCTTTGGCCTATTCCGCCAGTATCGGCGGGGTGGGCACTCTTATTGGTACGGCGCCTAATATTGTTTTTGCCGGTTTTTATAAAAATTTGTTTCCTGAAAATCCGGAAATTACTTTTTTCCAATGGATGGTGCTGGCGATTCCGGTAGTGGTGGTTTTTATTCCTATTGTATGGGTGTATTTATGCCGCTTTGTTTCCCCCATTCGGCTGGGCAGTATTTCAGGCGGAAGTCATACAATCATTCAACGGGAACTCGATGATTTAGGCTCCATGAACCGTGCTGAAAAAATCGTGGCGGCGGTATTCTGTCTGACTGCTTTTTTATGGATATTTCGCAAACCCATTGCACTTGGGGAATTTGTAATCCCCGGTTGGTCGGGACTGTTCGGGCATCCAAAATTCTTGCACGATTCCACCGTAGCCATGGCAATGGGTATTTTGCTCATGCTTATTCCGGTTAATGGGGTAAAAGGGCTGGTTATAAATGGAAAAAGGGAGTGGTTTGCCCTGGACTGGCATACGGTGCAGTCAAAAATTCCCTGGGGAATTTTGCTTTTGTTCGGTGGTGGTTTTGCACTGGCAGGTGGTTTTGGTGCAACCGGACTCGATAAATGGATAGGCGACAAACTCACGGGTGTTTCTGCCTGGCCCTTGTGGGCGGTGGTACTCACCATTTGCCTTGCTGTGACTTTTTTGACTGAGCTGACATCTAACACAGCTACCACAACCATGATCCTTCCCATCCTCGGTATGGCGGCCGTTGCGGCGACGGTACACCCGTTATTTTTTATGTTGCCGGCAACGCTTGCCGCCTCGTTTGCGTTCATGTTGCCGGTGGCGACCCCTCCGAACGCCATTGTGTTTGGTAGCGGTTGGGTGAGCGTTCCTCAAATGTCTCGTGCTGGTTTTGTCCTCAACTTTATTGGCGCGGGCATTGTGACCTCTGCTGTTTTGCTTGCAGTAAATAGCCTATTCCTTTGAATTATTTGGGGTAAGACTTATTGGAATAAAGGGATTTTAGGTTGTTGCTTTAAGGCTGGCAAACTGGTATTTAGTGGTGTCATGGACCCAGCCAATTTCGTACATCTTCACCTGCACACTTCTTATAGTTTGCTGGACTCTTCG
>JAPKCW010000259.1:0-2440 GCA_028822815.1 Nitrospinaceae bacterium
GCCCGGTTGAGCATCTCCAACTTCAGGGTGTAGCGTTTCGGCTCTTCGGCCAGAGCCTGGGTAGTGGCCATAATGAGGCTGAACTGTTCCTCTGGCAAAAGGCCGACCGCATCGAAATCCGTTTCCCGGATAAAATCGAGCGCCATGGGACCAAACGCCTCTTCCCGCCTGAGGCCCAGAGTGAGCAGGTAATTGAGATAAGCCCGTGCCTCGTTACTATCCATCGAGTTCTCCACGACAGGGTATAAAAAGGCCTATCTTGCCGGGAAACGCTCCGAACCGCAAGCTCTTTCGTCAGACAAATGCCGAATAAACACCCAGACTCTGCCACATATGGAATGCGGGTTGCAAAAAGCATCAAAATGCTATAAAACTCCCCATAATTATTGAATTAACATAGGGTTTTTTCTCAACCAAAACCGGAACCATTAGGAAGGCCATGGAATTTGCGATAAATTTTGACGATATGAACTGGGCAGCAATCGCGCCGGAACTCATCATCATGATGACCGCCTTCTTCATTCTTCTGGCTGGACTTAAAAAGGGGATGAATAAGCTTCCCTTTCTATCCGGAGTTTCGCTGGCCGGTATCGGCGTGGCGTTTCTATGCACCCTCTCCCTTTGGGGAGGAGCCCCGACAATCGAAAACGGTGGCAGCCCGGGCATGTTCAGCGGTGCCTTGATCTACGACCGGTTTTCCTTGGCCTTCAACCTGCTATTCCTGCTGATGGCCCTGTTTCCGATTTTTGGTTCCGCCCGTTACCCGCAGGAAAATCACGAAAACAAGGCGGAATACTTCACTCTTCTGCTGATGGCAGTTGCGGGCATGATGTTTCTGGCCAAATCCGGAAACATGATCACCATATTCATGTCGCTGGAACTGTTTTCCATTGCCCTTTATATTCTTTGCGGTTTTTCAGCCAAACACGGAACCGGCAGAGAAGGGCCTCATAGCAACACAGAATTAAGTTGGGAAACCCTGGCCTCGCAGGAGTCGACCGTTAAATACCTGCTGACCGGTGCATTTGCTTCCGCCATTCTGGTTTATGGCATGGCCCTGATTTACGCCGGTAGTGGAACGACCGAAATCCGTCTAATCGGACAACTCCTTCATGAAAATCCCTACACCAAGAACACGCTGGTTTATATCGGGATGGGCCTGATGTTTTGCGGGTTTGCGTTTAAAATTTCCCTAGTGCCTTTTCATTCCTGGACTCCGGATGTCTATCAGGGTGCACCAACCCCTATCACGGGATTCATGTCGGTAGCAACCAAAGCGGCGGCCTTCGCAGTGATCGTCCGCATTTTTTTCACCGCCCTGCCGGAATTAGAAAGTGCATGGATGCCGATTCTTTTCGGCGCATCGGTTCTGACCATGCTGGTGGGAAATATCGCCGCCATTTTTCAGGATGACCTCAAACGGATGCTCGCCTATTCCGGCATCGCACATGCCGGATACCTGTTAATCGGTATTGTCACCAATACCCAGGAAGGAATGGCAAGCATTTTATTCTACCTGGCGGTTTACCTGTTCATGAACATTGGAGCGTTTGCGGTGGTTTTTATCATGGAGGGGGAAGGGAAGGAAGGCAACTCTATATATCGCTTTAAAGGTTTGGCCAAAAAGAATCCCCTTCTGGCTGCGGCCATGAGCCTGTTCATGGTTTCTCTAGCCGGGTTCCCGCCCACAGCCGGGTTCTTCGGCAAGCTTTTCGTTTTCTATGCCGCGATCAAAGCGGGATACATTCTCATAACCATTTTAGCGGTCATCGCCAGCATCATTTCCGTTTATTTTTATCTCCGTGTAATCGTCATGATGTATTTCCATGAAGATGAAAGCGCTCCGCAACCGGTGATCTATAAAGGCATGGGAGCCCTGATCACCATTAGTTGTCTGGTGGTCGTGGGAATAGGGCTGTTCCCCTCTTTCCTGATGGAACTGGCTCGAGGTGCCATTCCTTTTTAGCTTGCCACTCTTCTTCCATCCTTTTATCCTGTGTATAATGCCGGACTCCCGGTTTCATCGTTGCTCTCCAACAAAGCTTTTGAAGACAGACAAACTTTGCGAGGCTCTATGATACTTTTTCGATTCTTCATCCTGCTTTTTTTTCTGGTTCTTCTGGCCTGTGGCCCCCAGGAAGGCTCGCTGGAGGGAAGATTTATAACCTACTCGAAACAAGTTAAAGAGAATCCAGATGACCCGGAAGGCCATTATGAATTGGGAAAAGTTTATATCGAAAGAGGGAAATACCAAACCGCCTTCAACCATTTGAGCAAAGCCACGCGCCTGAAAGAGGATTACGCTGAGGCCTACCGTGAAAAAGGAATCGCCCTGTTTCATTTAAAAAGTTATCTGGATGCCGAAAAGGCCCTCTTAAAATCATTCAGCCTAAAGGACACGCAACCAGACATCGCCTCCGACCTGGGCTCCATTTACCTA
>JAPKCW010000260.1:0-2419 GCA_028822815.1 Nitrospinaceae bacterium
GTGGTGCGCAGTTTTTCCACATTGTTTTGTAACTGCAGGGCCATGCTTTCCTGATTGGTAAGCTCCTTGCTGAGGCGCAAGGCTTCCTGACTGGCAGTCTCCTTGCGGCCGAGGACATCCGTTGCCAATCTTTCCGCTTCGGCCATATCCAGAGAACCCTGCTGGGCTTTTTGCAGCAATGCCATGGCTTTGCTTTCGTAATCCGCCGCGAGTTTCTTTTTGTTTTCCGCATCGTTTTTCATGCGGATCACGATGCCCTTAACTTGCGCCAGGCTTTTCATGGATTCTTCCAAATCTTTTTTGAGTTCGCGAATTCCCTGCTCGGTCATTTTGATAGGGTCTTCGAATTTATCCATCACCGCATGCGCCTCGGACTTGCCCAGTCGCAATACTCTTGAAAATAATCCGCTCATTATATTTACCTCTCCATTACAGAATGTGTGTTTATCCGCGTGCGAATGAAACGAGTTCGCTGCCATATTCTGCAAGCGCGAGACTCAATGCATCGATACTTCCTTCCAATTCATTGCGGTCCAGGTTTTCCAGCTGCAGGGTGTCCCGGAATAAAAGTGTGGTGCCTTCTTCATTGAGAACGAAAGCACCGTGAACCAAAGTGCGATTCATTTGCAGAAGTCGTTTGCAGAAGTCGGATGAACCCTCAGGCATCGGTGTGATGACCTGTTCAAGAATCAGAGTGGGAGCTTCGCAATCGATCACGAGATTTTTGATTGCCCTTTCCTCATCATCGATCACTATTAATTCTTCCTGGGAATCTTCATGACTTAAGACAAAACCCATATCCAGTATAAAATCCTTCACCTTCTCAAAATCGGCCATTATTTTCTCCTCTAGCTTTTTTTAACAATGCAGTATCCAGAATTTGATGCGCCTGAGTCAATTGGCGGGTGAGTTCTTCTGCAATACGTTTTTTTTCCGGGTCTGCGCAATGAAGATCCGGGTGATATTTTTTCATCTGAGTTTTCCAGGCTTTTTTAACCGTTCCCCGACAGGAGCCCACAGGTATTTCCAGATTAGCATAATACGGTGCCAGGGAACCCGATTTTATCGGCTCCTGGTCAAACGATGCAGCCTCCGTCAGCAGAATATCCTCCCGCTTGTTTTTCTGCGTGAAATTAAAAATTTCTGCCTGCGCAATTTTGATAAGACGTTTGATCATGTTGTTATCGATAAAACAGGTAAACCAATAGTGGTCCGGCTGATAGTGGAAACACCACTTTCGGGATAGGTATGAACAGTATAAAAGGTGTTGGTGTCGGAATTCAATGCCAACCCGGTAAAAGGCGGTGGTGTTTCAGCAAGGCCCGGCGCGCCTGGAAACTCATGAGTCAGTATATTTGTTGCAGGTATCCGGCCTGGCGCATTTAAAAACTCCTCCATGTTACCATACAAGCGGTCGACCTGTTCAACGTTGACCTGGTATGCCAGTTTGCCGGATCGATATTCCCGGTCATGAACAGCGCCCGATTGCAGGCACACTTTCTCCAATGCGTTCTCGGGTAGTTTCGGGTCGAAGCAGGTGATGAACTCGGTAAGGCAGTCTTTTCCCAGGCGGCTTATCACCCGATGGCTTTTCCCGATGATGCTGGCCTCAAGGGATATTCCGTTGTCGAGAATCCAGTGAGCGTTTTGGAAAATACGCACAGGGTAATCGGGTACCTTTTCATACAGGCTGAAATAGATCGGCTCAATCATAGTTTGGAGATAGTTTCTGGCAACGGTCCGATGTGGTAACGTCCGTTTTGGATGATAAAGTCCTGGCGGTCATAATACCCCTGTCAATACAAAAATCAAGCAAGACGTTTAGAGGCTGTATGGGATCAGGAATGATTGTGATTATCTTCATAGTGGATGATATCGTTTACGCCCTGTCAGTTGCCCATTAGCACTGATCTGCCTCTAAAAGTTCTACCACTTTTTAGGATTTTCATTACTGGTTTAATCGTCTGAGGTACTGGAGGCCCATAATTCAGTGAGCTATGAGGTCAAAATGGTTATATCCTTTTCTTCAATCTTTAGCCAGCACCAACAACCTGATAGAATGCCCGCAGTATTATGGCAATCCGGCTGGGGTCCTCGAGTCCCCTGTTCCCTTTCAAGTTTAAACCCATTATTTTGGGCCTGTCAACGGGAGATGAAATAACAAAGAAGAAGATTGGACAACGTTTAGTAAAGGAGGGGCCTGGTTAGCAGTCAAGAGGTAATGGTTGAACTGAAAGTGGTGAGACAAAAGGAAGGAGTTGAATTGATGCAAAATGAAATTTGTAAATTGTGTGGTAAGCCGATGTTTTCCAAGTTTCAGATGGGTGGGCAAGTGAGTGGGTCGGAATTGCCCATGAATACACCACTTACCAGTAATATAGGCTATTGGCATTGTGAAGGTTGCGATGTGTATGTTTTT
>JAPKCW010000261.1:0-2411 GCA_028822815.1 Nitrospinaceae bacterium
GATAATCCTGATCAATTATTGCACTGGTTTGCTGCAATATTTTTTGTGCTAAATCGAGTCCTGCATACGGACCAGCACCAGCTACAATGCCTATTTTTGCATCACCCTTGGTCATGATTTAAAATGCTGAAATTCTAAGATTTAGAGCCATCGTTTACGTCGTCTGTAGTTTTTTCCATCACGGAAGCTTTTACGACCAGCACCACCCATGCCTAAATAAAACTCTTTGACATCTTCATTTTCACGCAATTCTGCTCCTTCCCCATCCATCACGACACGACCGTTTTCAAGAACATATCCATAATCTGCATAACGCAGGGCAATATTTGTATTTTGTTCCGCCAAAAGGAAACTAACTCCTTCCCGCTGATTGAGGTCTTTAACAATTTCAAATATTTCTTCAACAAGCTGCGGTGCAAGTCCCATCGACGGTTCATCGAGCAGGATCATTTTAGGCTTTGACATCAACGCCCGTCCAATGGTAAGCATTTGCTGTTCTCCTCCTGAAGTGTAGCCTGCCTGGCTTGTTCTACGTTCTTTCAAACGTGGAAAATAGGAATAGGTTTTTTCAAGATCAGCTACAATTGTAGATCTTCCTTCCTTTCGTGTATAGGCACCTGTCAATAAATTTTCTTCAACAGTCAGGTGTTCAAAAACATGTCTGCCTTCCATAACCTGAATGCATCCACGCTTCACTAATTCGTTAGGAGAAAGATCATGAACTTGGGTACCATCAAAATCAATACTGCCTTTGGTGACATCGCCTCGTTCTGCTTGAAGTAAGTTGGAGATTGCTTTAAGAGTGGTTGTTTTACCGGCTCCGTTGGCTCCCAAAATGGCAACAACACTTCCCTTTGGGACATCCAGGGAGACACCCTTGAGTACAAGGATAACATGGTCGTAAATGACCTCAATGTTGTTAACGCTTAACAAGTTCTTGCCAGATGAAGTGCTTTGATATCAAAAGAAAAAAAGGGAGAGTTGAAACAACTTCTCCCTTTTTAAGATAATGTTTAAAAGATAATCAGGAACACGGTACAGTCCTGTCGGGTACACTGTTTTTAGCTTTATAGTTGGCCGCGGCCTTTTCCAACATTGGCCTTACCCTGTCCATGGAATTTATCCATCCGGATACTCTTTCCCAGCTTGTCCCATTCCACTGCTGGATAAATATGGGACCGTTATTCGCATGGTCATCACAAGATACTTTGATGGGATTGGCAAATCCTGGTAAACCAATTTCTGCGAGTCTGGCAGAGGTCAGGTTGAGATTTTCCATCCCCCATCGCATTTCTTCACTGCTGATAACCCTGTTACCATATTTGCCCTGTGCGGTTCGGATTGCCTCTGCAACAAGTACAGAATTGAAAACTCCTCTCATGTAGAAATTTTCTCCAACTCTTGAACGATCCTTGACCTGGCTTTTTCCTTTATCAACGACATACTTCAAAATATCCTGAACGGCAGGATAATTGGTTCCTATTCCATGGAAATTTGCTGATTTATATCCTTTGGCTGCTTTGCCTGCAGGACGGGCATCATCCTCACCTCCTGACCACCAGACGCCAACGAATTTTTCCATATTGAACTTAATTCGTGTAGCTTCCTTAATGGCAGTTGGATTCATGGCTCCCCAACCCCACATGATCATCCAATCAGGCTTTTCTTTTCTTACTTTCAGCCAATGAGAAGATTGGTTCTGCATTTCTTTACCTGCAACAGCGATTTTAAACAGTTTAAAACCCAGTTCGCTTGAAAGTTGTTCAAATAATGGAATGGGTTCTCTACCATAACCGGATTCAAGATAGATAAAACCAATTTTCTTACCCCTTAAATTACTCATTCCTCCTTCCTGGTAGCCGATATATTTTATGATGGCTGAAGCCTGATTCCAGTAAGTTGAGGGATAATTAAAAACCCATGGAAAGACACTGCCGTCCGCGGCTGCTGAAAGTCCGTATCCCATGGAGTGCACGGGAATTTTATCTACAGGCGACTTTGGAATTAACTGTAGTGTGATACCAGTGGAATAGGGATTGATCACTACTGGATTTTTCTGTTTTATTCTTTCATAACACTCAACTCCTTTTTTAGTGTTATATCCCGTCTCACATTCTTCTACAATTAGAGGTACACCACCTATACCCCCGTCTCTTTCATTGAGCATGTTTAAATAATCACTCATCCCATTTGCGTTGGGTATCCCACTTCCAGCATATGCTCCAGTTCTATAAGTAAATAGCGGGACATAAATTCCTTTTGCCGCCATTATTCCTTGAGACAGCCACACAAATGTTATGACTGAAGCAATTAGAGTAAGGAAATATTTATTTTTCATAACAACTCCTTTTGGTTGATTTACATATAAAAAATGAACCCTGGTCCATTTGATGGTCAGGATTTCATTTGAG
>JAPKCW010000262.1:0-2409 GCA_028822815.1 Nitrospinaceae bacterium
TCAGAACCCAACCCCAACACATCCTGCATGGGAAGAATAACCGTATCGGCAATTGAGCTCATTGCCAAAATCACCATCTCTTCCGCGATTGTATTTGCGCATACTTTTTTTCCAAGAATATTTTCCAACTTGACCTTGGATTCATCGCTTAATTCTTCCTCAAACCAACCGCGCATAGTATTGCAGTCATGTGTCCCGGTATACAGGACACAGTTTTTTACATGGTTTTCCGGAGCATACGGATTTTGCAAAATATCCCCATCAAAAGCAAATATCAAAAGCTTCATGCCAGGAAATCCAAACCGGGCCATTGCATCTCTGACATCTTGAGTAATAACTCCCAGGTCTTCGGCAACAACGGGGATCGATTTAAATTCATTCAATAAGACGGAAAAGAATTCCACCCCTGGGCATTCCTGCCATTGCCCATTTACTGCGGTTGAATCATTAACGGGTATCTCCCATGCCGCCAGGAAACCACGAAAATGATCAATCCTTACCAGATCAAATAAATCCAGGTTATGCTTCATTCTCTCAATCCACCAGACGAAATTATTTTTTCGCAGAAAATTCCAGTCAAAAATCGGATTCCCCCATCTTTGTCCCGTCTCACTGAAATAATCAGGAGGAACTCCGGCAACGACAACAGGATTTAGTTCCTGATCGAGTTTAAATAGCTCCGGGTGAGCCCAGACATCCGCACTATCGTGGTTAACATAAAGGGACACATCGCCAAAAACACGAATCCCTTTATTTCGGCAATACTTTTGCAATTCCTTCCATTGATAAAATAAAACAAATTGAAAATATTTTTCCCTTTCCAAGTATTCTCGCAGGCTATCAGTATAGCGATGAACAGCATTCCTCCTCTTGATATCCTCTGGCCATTCACTCCATGAACGCCCGCCAAAATGGTTTTTTAACGCCGAAAAGAGGCAAAAATCTTCCAGCCAATATGAGTTATCAACGCAAAATTTTTTAAACTCATCTTTATCTATGTTTTCTTTGAATCGGTCATAACTTTTTGAAAGAAGTTGGATCTTAAAATCCAAAACAAAAGAATACTGCACCCGATTCGAAGAAAATTCAGGAACAGACTCAAGATCGTAGTCTTCCAGCAAACCGTCACGAAGCATAAGTTCAGGACTGGCGAATAAAGGACTGATCGCAAAAGCTGAAGTGCAACTATAGGGAGAATTGCCAAATGAGGGAGGATTAATAGGAAGAATTTGCCAAAGGGTCTGACCGGCCTGCTCTAATGAATCAACAAACTCAAATGCGGCAGGCCCAAAATCCCCCACACCAAATTTCGATGGCAGGGAAGTAATATGAAGTAGAATTCCACTGCATCGAGATTCAGGTTTCTGAGGCATGTATAATTATCAGGAAAATTTAGACTTGGAAATCCATTCTGGCTTTTTCAATCACGTTTTTATAAATCTGGGAACCATTCCCTTTCTCAAGAACATTACTCTCTGCCAGTTCAAGCAATTCCAAGAAGTGGGGCTCAAGTACCTCACCAGAAATTTCTTCAGCGAGTTGAATCGCCTTTCCCGCGTACAACAGAATTTGTTCTGTTTCGATTCCCGATATATCGTTAAAAAACCATCCGCAACTGGTATACATCAGCATCGCGTTGCTTTGTAGCTCCAGAAGTTTAAGCACAACAACCTTTTTGGATTCATCTAGACTGTTTTGACACTGTTCAGCTAAAAAAGTATCCCTGTCGTATCGGTTGATACGAATATCAATATAACGATTCCTTGCCTCCCAAGGGTCTTTAAATAGACCCTTGCCCACTTCAACAAAAATAGAATCCGCTCTACATTGAAACCAATCCAACGCTTTCCTGAGGGGCCCTCTCCAGCCCTGATTCCATTCAGGATGACCTCCTGTTTCGCATCCACAATTGCTGCTCCAGCGCCCAACCCCATGAGCACAACTCCATGAAGTTTTTTCAATAATTTCAATCTCCTCTTGCGGCGGAAATTTTTCCAGGTATTCTGCGAAATTGGTCAATCGTGCATCAACCTGGTCATCAATATATTTAAGGGCAAAAGCCAATGCCATATCGCCAAATTTATGATGATGCCCATAGGTTTCGCCATCTGTGGCAACACTGAGTAATTGGGGCCCATCGGTATTATCTGTCTGCATTAATTTTTCAGCAAAACATTTCCCATCTTGCAAAATATTTTCAAACGCCAGGGATTGGGATAAGGAGCCATTGTAAAAGAAAACATTAATGCTCCTCCCCGCTCCCAGTCTTACGCTATAAGGCTGGTTGATATCCAACTCCCCATGGTCGAGAAGTCGACCGGCCTGATGGGGAGCCAAAACCGTAAATCGAATGCCTAAATCAGCCATTATCTGAAGAGTTTCTAAATCCACCGCCGTTTCAGGGAGCCA
>JAPKCW010000263.1:0-2401 GCA_028822815.1 Nitrospinaceae bacterium
GCCTATAAAAATCCGCAATAAATTTCCCGGCAAATAGACAGCCAACTGGAATTATGGGGACCTGATAGTATTCGTGGATGAAATTGTATTTTGCCGCAATCACAAAATAGGCGCAGATGGAGAAAAACCAGGTATGAAGAACATAGCGTTCTTTATTTTGGGTTGTTGCCCACATTCCCAATACTAAAAATGGAAAAACGGTGAAGGCGAACATTTTCTCCACAAGTCGGGTCCAGAAAATCAGTTTCCAATACCGGAGGGTCCAGAGAATTTCCCAGTCCTTGAGCATATCCAGCCAGACATTAGCGCCACCATAAGTTTCAAATTGGAGTCTGGCGATATAGCTGTACCAGAGGGCGGGAGGGGCGAGGATCATTACTACAAATAAATACAATCGTGGCTGGTAGAAAATTTTCCCGCGAAACTTGTTCCAGGCCAGGAATAGGAGAGGCCCCCCCATATAAAGAGTGGGAAGTTTAACCAGAAAGGCCAGGGTGGCGAAGAGTGACGCGAAAATAAAATCGCTCCATTTTCCGGTGTCGAGCCAGCGGGCAAACATATACACCATTGAAATGGAGAAAAAAAGCATAGCCGCCTCAGGCATGAAAGTACGGGAATAATAAACACTGAAAGGGAGAACAGCAAAAAATCCACAAGCTACAATGGCTGAAGTTTTATCGAAATAGCGTTTTCCTAAAAGATAAAGAAACCAGAGGGAACCCATGCTAAAGACGATGGCTACTATTCGTCCGAAAATTTCGTGAAAACCAAAAAATTTATAAAGAAGAGCAACGAGATAGGTATAAAGAGGAAATTCGAAGTGGTAAATCGAATTTATCATGTTTGGGCGGGGGTTAAAAAGGTCCATCCCATCGGCATAAAAATTATAGGCTATCGTGGCGGTCAGGGTCTGCCGCCAGCCATGAAAGTCCAGCAGAGGATTGGTCACCCCCCATAGACGAAAAACCAGTGCTATAAAAAATATCCCCCATAAAATCCTGAAGGGATTGAAAGAACTAGCTTGAGAATCTGAGGTGTTGGAAAACATTTAGGATAGTGAAGTTTTTAATTCTTGTGGGTCTTGAGAAAGGTCACTGGCTTTCGGCCCAGGCGGCCAGTTTCTCGCGGAAGATTTTGGCATTATGCCTCACATCAACCGGGAAGTCTGGATAAAAAAGTATTTTCTTTATGGAACGGGTATGCGGGTATGCGGCCCCGAGGTCCAGCAATTCCTTGGTGAAGGTTTTCCGGTCTTTAGCGACTCCATCCTTATTTTCTGGTTCTATAATTATTACGGGTTCCCGATCATTTCCCGAACCCTTACCCACTAGGGCAGAACGCCTGACATCAGGGTGCTGGTTGAATATGGCTTCAGAGGGAATGGTGAACAGAGTTTCCGAACCGATTATGACACGGTGGTTTTTTCTGCCGCAAAACCAAAGCCGGTTTTGCTCATCCCATTTGCCAACATCTCCCATCCTGTGCCAGAAGGTTTCGCCGTCCGGGATTTTAGCCAGACGCGTGACATCCTCCCGGTTGAAATAGGTTTTAGTAACCCAGGGAGCCTTTACGATAATTTCTCCTGTTTGACCCCTGGGAATTTCCAGGCCCTCTTCCCATTTTGAGATAGGTTCATCTGAAATTTGGATGATTTTTATTTCAGCACCTGGCACTGCTTTACCGATGCAGGTTCCTTCCCCTTTCTCCGACTGCGCCCAGGTGTCACCCACGATTTCTTGCCTCTCTATAGAAGTGACAGGAAGAGCTTCCGTTGCCCCATAGGGAGTGAGGACTTTGCAATCCGGTTCTAAAATAGACTCAAAACGTTTGAGCAAGGTTCCGGGAACCGGAGCGCCCGCAATCAGGATGCGCCGGAGGGAGGGAAGCTTTATCTTGCTTTTCTGGCAATAGCGGCTGACGGTGTCCCAAAGAGCCGGGGAACCAAAACTGCTGGTGATGTGATAGTTCTGGATAGGGTGGATAATGTTTTCAGGATTTACTTTTGCCGGATGGGTGGGATCCATATCCGGGATCACACTAGTCATTCCCATCCCTGTGCTGAACAAACCGAACAAAGGGAAGGTGGGTAAATCTTTTTCTCCCGGAAGAATGCCGAAGTGCTCGCATAGAATTCGAATTTGCTGGCCGAACATGCCGTGGGTGTAAAGGACCCCCTTTGCCGGGCCGGTACTGCCGCTGGTGAATAAAACAGCCGCCGCCTGCTCTTCAGGGATATTGCCAACCTGGTAACCGGGTTGCCCGTTTCTTTTTACCTGATCCAAAGTGGGTCCCCGCCAGAACCATTTTTTTCCAACAGTTACTGAGAGCCTAATCGACTTGAACGGAGCCGGGATCAGGGTTTTCACGGCATGGACTAGAGGAATGGCGATGATTCCCTGGG
>JAPKCW010000264.1:0-2399 GCA_028822815.1 Nitrospinaceae bacterium
CAAATTTATTGTAGCGTCGGCTTCGACTTCTTGTGCCAGACTTGTTCTAGAATTTTTGTGATCAACAACTTGACTTTTAGGCCGAAGGTGTTAAAAAACAAGTGCCCGTAGACTCCTTAATAATTGGCGGAGAGTGCGACCAGTAACCGGACTCTCGCATCCAGCATTCATCTCTTTTCCATTTTCCGACCCATCAGTTTTCCTAATGTGAACCTGTTATGTCTAAATCAATAAAACTGGCTTTTCTCATTGTAGGTTGCCTGTTTTTAGGCTGGGCCATCAGCACTGTGGATATGGCCAGTGTTCTGAGTCTTCTTAAAAAACTCGGTGGGGGCTTTCTGATCATCCTTATGATCTATTCAGGGGTTACCTGGCTGGATACACTTTCCTGGAAGTCTAATTTTCGCCCGGAAGAAACCGGGCACTTCACAGACTGGGAATTAT
This sequence comes from Nitrospinaceae bacterium, assembly GCA_028822815.1. Taxonomy (GTDB): domain Bacteria; phylum Nitrospinota; class Nitrospinia; order Nitrospinales; family VA-1; genus LS-NOB. The sequence continues at coordinate 445 of JAPKCW010000264.1, forward strand.
GGCGGATCCGGCAAATCGGTGAGGCCTATAACACCATCACTCCCTTCGCAACTTTGGGAGGAGAGCCTATAAAAGCCCAGCTTTTAAAAGAACATCAGGGGATCAGTTTAAAACAGGCCGTTTCTTCACAAATCCTTTCCAAAACCACTTTTCTAACAGGACTCATCCTGTTCTTCATTCCCGGGATAACCATGATCATGAACTCATCGCAAGTTTCAGATGAGTTCAAAACGATCAGCATCGTTGGAATGGGAACACTTTCTACCTGTATTTTTCTATTTTTCGTTTTTCAGGTTACAGGAATCCTGGGTAAACTCTGCCACTGGCTTGGTCAAAGAACCAGCAGGCCAAACCTGAAACATAATCTAAAAAAACTCGAACATTTAAATGAACTGTTCTCAGGTTTTTATGGCAAATACCCGGCAAGGGTGGTCAAGGCTATAGTTCTGGCTTTTCTAGGCTGGATATTGGGGCTAGTCGAATTATACGCAATTCTTTATTTTCTTGGTTTTCCCGTCAGCTTTTCTGAACTGTGGGTCATGGAAGCGCTGGGCCAGTTAGTAAAAATTGGCAGTTTCATGATCCCATTGAGATTGGGGGCTCAGGAAGGTGGCCTGATTTTGATATTCACCGCTTTGGGCTACCCAGCAAACCTGGGCTTAGCCGTGTCGCTTGTAGCAAGAATGAAGGAACTGATTTGGGTAGGACTTGGATTGGCATTAGCCACTCGGCACCAGCGTGCCGCTGGACCCAATGGGCCGTAGCTTTTTATTCTAACAACGACGATGCTCTCGGCTTAATAAGCCCTTGCCCGGTTGCATCCACTCCTAAGCAGGGGGGGCGGATAGCAATGACTCTATCTGGCGAGCAAAGAGTTATCTCGGCTTAACGAGCTTTTGCTAGTTCCCACCGGGCGTGGCCCGGTTAGAAGGTATCTCTGGAAACGCCTCGATCACGCCCTCTTCCGCCTGGAGTGCGGCCCAGGGATGTGGTGAAGACATCGCCCTGCTGAACCAGACCGTCATGCGGGGTCCGAATGGTTCCGATCCGGTTCTCTTTAATCTCTAGAGCCGCTTCGTCAATCAGGTCCTCTTCCTTTTTGGCGGCCGCCGTCTTTTTGGCAGCTTTCGTTGGTGCTTTCTTGGCCTCAGTGCCTTGGCCTTCGCTTGCTCCTTCTGAAGATTCTGAAGATTCTGCTGATTCTGCTGATTCTGTAGCCACGGTTTCACTCTCTGTTTCCAGTTCTTCGGCCTCTGCCTCTTTCATGGAGGTTTTAAAGTTTTTTATACTTCTTCCAAATGCAGAACCAATTTCCGGAAGTTTGCCAGCCCCAAAAATGATCATGATAATGACCAGAATTATCATTAACTCAGGAAAACCTATTCCCATCATAAGCTCTTTCTCCTTTTGGCTAATCTGATTGAACTGCAAGTTTAACAAAATAAACGCTGAATTGACAGGGTTTTGGTGCCCAGCCCACTAGCGTAGGAGGCAGCTCTTGCATTACCCATGAAGGTGACAACACCCTCAAGCGCACTTGATATTCTCCCTAAGCTCTTACCCGTGCCGGGCATGAAGTCAATGGTTGAATACCACGCATGCCTCGGAGGGGTACCAAGGGGCTAGCGCAAATGCCCGTTTAAAATGGGGGAGTCTAGAATCTTTTTATTCCCCTTGGCGTGTTTTTTTGCTGCTTTGAAGTGCATGGTCGCCGCGCCATGGTCTCCCAATTTGTCTAAAGAAACCGCTTCATTAAAATGTGTTTCCGCAATGGTACCATCTTCCGCACTGGCTTCCTGGAAATGTTTCAACGCCCCCTTAATATTGCCAGCGTTCCAGTTTTTGATCCCTGCTTTGTTATGCATATCGGCGCCTGCATTAGATCCTGCGGGAAGTTTCATGGGCCCCTCTGCGGCAACAGCTGTGAGTGGCAAAGAAATCAGAGACAAGGCAAA
>JAPKCW010000265.1:0-2392 GCA_028822815.1 Nitrospinaceae bacterium
GATTTCCAAAAGCAAAGCGGGATTGCCTGTTTGTTCACTGAGGTAGGCAAGTTCTTTTGGGTAATTTCGATTTAACCGTGAGACCTTATTTAATAAAGGAGCAATTATATTAATCGCTTGCCTTAGGTGCGTTAGTTGATCTTCATCAAATGGAGCCAAAAACCATTGAGTTTCTTTGGGGACAAAGAGTTGTTCGCGGATAGGACGTGCGTAAAAACTATTCAGCATTTCAGAAAAATCTTCAATGAAAAAGGTTTTGATTGTGTCCTCAAAATAAGGAAAATTTAAAAGTAAAAAACGGGGATCGGAAATAATATTTAGACTGTAGGCTTCCAATTCGTTGGCTAGGCCAATAAATTTTTGGGTTAGATGAAGAGATTCGTGAAGGTGTGTGGCTTCCCGGTATGCCTTGCTATCAATTAAAATAGCAGCGGGTGAAATACGAATGGTATCAAAGGTAGTATGGGCCAACTGGTTGGGCGCGAGTAACTTGTCAGACCAAGATTGAATAATATATTGGCGAAGCGGAATTTCAGTTAGTTCCGGTTGCATTGTTTTGAGCTTTGCTAAAACCCTACGCATCCGATCTGCAGCTTTAGAATGGAGTGACTCTCCTTCATGGCATTTTGCACATCCCAGTGAATGAAACCCTGGGATTGAAAACACAACAGGGATTCCCTCTTGATGGAGTAAGATCGATACATTGAATGCATCGGTAGGCGGGCTTTCGTCTGGAAGTAAATGGGGAAGATGAGGTTGAATGAGTCTGTTGAGCTCTCCTACATCAGTGGCAACCGGGACATTTTGGGAAAAGAGGTTGGATGGGTTAAAAAGCCAGAAAAAAAGTACATAAGGAACAATGAGAAATCCTCTGGTCATGAGGTGGGCTTTCACCAAATGAACCTCGAGATTATTTATCAAGAATACTCAAACGTTGCCAAACACTTATTACTTTGCGGCCGTTACGATCTTCTTTGATTCCGTCCCAGACTGCAAGGGCAACCAGAGTTGGGTCTTTGCGGATAAACCCAGTGTCCCATTTCCCTGTTTTCAGCATATCGCGTAGAAACACAACGGTCCAAACACCATCTTTCCATTCACCATAACCTTCTACATTTTGCTTGTCAGCAGGTTGAGGAGTGATCGTACCGAATCCTTCGGCGTTGAGTTCTTCGACAGCATTTTCCGAGGTTAGGTTGAGCTTGGCGACTGGATTGGACATGACACCACCGAAGATTAAAGCGTCCATATCTACGTCACCAGCATATTCTTGGTCCCCTTCTGCTTCTAGTGTTTCTTCTAGGCCAGATTTCCAGTGCCAGATATTGACCGGTTTCCCACGATTGCCCATCCCAAAGAAAGGTTCATTGTGGCCGTGGGTATGCAGGGTGACATTGCCCAGGGCAAACTGAACCGCTACACCATCACGAAAATAATCTTGGGTCAATTCAGAAAATGCATTTTTGGTTGGGTCTTCCCATTTTAACCGGACAGCAAGTTGTTCGCCATTGTTGACAGAAGCGAAGTTGATGACCTCGATTGCGTCACGACGAGCTGCTAGGGGACGTAATACCAAGTTCGTCGATTTGACCCCGTCCCAGATTGGGCTGTTGACATCCGTGTTCAACTCGAAGTCCTTTCGGAATGAATAGACATCCGTTTCAAATTCAGCTTTTTTAAACTCTCTGGTGAATTGGGAGCGAATATAATGAACCAATGCCCAGCGGTCCTGTTCCGGCAGGTGCGCGTAGGAACTCATCGGAGTGCCATCAAGTCCAGTGCTCACGGTTCGAAAGATGTCTTTTGCCTCAAAACCACCTTTATAATAACCGGGAACGGTAATATCTTGCACAAAGACAGCATGCTTCCAGGCATCCAGTAGCGATTCTGCCAGTCGCCCGTCACCGCGTAATGATTGACCGTGACAGGCATCACACTTATGTTTAGTGAAAAGTTCTTTACCCCTGGCGATTAATTGTGGAGTTACCTGGGGCGGCTCGTTTATCGTGATTTTTTTACCTTGAGGTTCCTTGCTAAATCTCGGTGAGAAGTTTTTGATTAGATTAATAAGAGCCCAGGTATCCTGGGCTGATAAAGCATCACCCCAAGCGGGCATAGAGGTTCCAGGTATTCCCTTAATAATGGTTCTATACAAGTCCTCATCCCTGGGGAGGGTGTCCGTCGGTGTGGATCGGAATTTGAAGATCCCCATTCGAAAATCCCGTGGCCAAGGATAAAGATAGTCGGTTGCGGTACCACCGCCATTGCCGTCCTTCCCATGACAAAAGACACACATGTGGAGATAGATGTTGCGTCCTCGGGCAAGCAAACCTTCTTCCTGCATCGCTTCAGGCTTCTTTGCCCCTAAATCGCTATGAGACCCGCGGGTGCG
>JAPKCW010000266.1:0-2391 GCA_028822815.1 Nitrospinaceae bacterium
GCATAATCGCTCTTGAAGCGTATCGCCTCGTTATAATAAGCGATAGACTCTTTTATTTTTCCCTTCTGCCTCATTGCGTTGGCCAGATTGTTATAGGCTTCAGCAAAGTTGCTCTTGATCTTTATCGCCTGCTGGTAATGTTCGATGGCTTCATCGTACCTCTTCAGTTCACTGAGGACATTTCCGCTTTCATTGTAGGCAATGGCTTGGGAGTGTTTGCGTTCATCCAGCACCAGCCAGTAACCCAGAAAGGTCGTTACAGCCACCAGGACCAGACTAATCACAATTCGCATGAGGTTTCCGCTCATGTCTTCCTTTTATAAATGAGCAGGTGATATCTGGAGCGCGGGTGGTATCCCCGTTCACCCCATTTATAAACGGTCTCCTCATGGGAAAGAATATCGACCACTCCGGAGATTTCATATTCGCTGTTCAAATAATCCTGAGCCCAGTCTTGCAACATGGGTGATAACTCCGGGGATGCCCAGGAACCGGAAAGGTTCGCCACCACAACGAATGTCGGCTGAGCTCCTTCGATCTCTTGCATCATCTCAGCCTGCATTTGACGAGCATAAGTATGTTTTTCCATCAGAGGATACATATAAAGATGCCGTGTTGCGGATTTTCTGTCTGAATAAAAATAGATTTGCGGTTCCGACCCCAAAACAGCGACCTTGTCATTTTTTTGCGAATGCTCACGAATGTATTTCGCGATCTCAAGGGACTCGGCAAAAGGATTCAAACCGTATATCAATCGAGTCGCTTTTATAACCTGCAGGTTAAAGAAAAATTCCTTCTGCATCAAAACAGGAAGCCCCAAAACCAGAGTCAGGATTGCCACAGGGATTACGGTTTTAAGTCTGGAAGATGCGATGCTGACCAGGCTTGCAAAACCTGCACCGGCAAGCAGGGAAAGGGCAGGCATCCATAACAAAAAATAATGCGGCCTGAAATAGAGCCCGGGAGTGATGGCTAAAAACGAACACACAAAGAATCCGATCAAGAACAAATATCCTCCCTTTCTCCAGGCCACCGATGCCAGCCCTAGCAAGGATAACCACAGAATCGGAAAATTGGACTCTAAGATTTGCGCGAAATTATATTTGAAGTTTTGAAATCCCAAGCCCGGTGAAGTCATGGAAACATATTCCGAAGCGTATTGAACTGTGCAAAACCAGAAAGCAGAAAAATTTCCGGTGATCTCATAGAGAAACGCTGTAAAAATAACCGGCGACAAGCCACCTGCCGCAAACAGTCCTACACTGAGAAAAGGTTTTTTGAACGACTGGGATTGAGTGACAACCCTGGAACCCAGATACATCATTCCAAACAGGCAAAAAAAGATGGCATGTTGTTTTATCAGCAGTGCGCAGCCCAGTAAGAGTCCGCTAAAGAAGAACCGTGCGGGTTGATCCCGAGCCATCCGCAGTAATAAAATTCCGCCTACGGCAGGAAGCAGAACAAAGTGTTCTGAATTTGCCCAAACACCCTGCAGGGCAGGACTCAAAGATAAAACGGCAAAGCTCACCCCTGCCACAATGCCCGCGGACTCGCTCAATAAATTCCTCCCCAGTAGAAACAGAAGAAACGCCGTGGCAAGGTTTACAAATAATAAGGACAGATGAATGGCAACAGGGCTCTGACCAAAAATTGCCAGGATTCCGGCATACACAAAATAGATACCGGGGAATTTTATGCTGTGGGATTCGGTATAAGGCAGGACTCCTTGAAGCAACTGCTGGGCCATATACGCATATTCCCCTTCATCACGTTCAAGGGGTAGACCCAAAAGCCGAAGCCGGACCAAAACAACCCCTCCCAGGAAAATCCCAGCCATCAATAAGAGACAAGTCTTTTGGGAGTTTATTCTGGGTTGCATGGGCTTTTCCTTTTGGTGCACTAGGAGAAATTCATTTGCCAAACGGGGAAGAAGCTTGAGAAGAATTTATATATAGTATACTTATCTAGCGATAAGTTCCCCATTTTTCCCTCCTGTGAAATGCGGTTTTTTGGAAATATCTATTTTTTATTTGGCTCTGCAATATCACAAAACGATGGCCGAAACTCATAAAATCTAGATACTCGATAAGAAAACAAATAGTTACATAAATGAATAAATTCGAGGTAATATTGCTAATACTGCTGTGACTCATAAAAACAATAAAAAAAACGAAACTAATCAGAATATGACAATTAATGACAAGCAAATACAAAACAAAAAAGCACCAATTTTCAAACTTTGAAAAAATAAAAACGCAAACAATTCAAAATATTACCCAATTTTTTGCAATTGATAGTGCAACTAAATGGTGTAATAAAATTCGATATAAGGAGATTACCCTTCAAAAAAGTTTTGCCCTTCTCTGCGAACTTTTGGGGAAAAAAAGAATC
>JAPKCW010000267.1:0-2390 GCA_028822815.1 Nitrospinaceae bacterium
GATTAAAGTTTCACTCATTTAATAATGTCCCTAAAAATAATTCACCAGCGTCAAACCCACTAAAGGTTCCGTCCCATTAAACACATCGGTTTTGCGAAACAAGCGCCCATCTTTTTTTCCTGATTTTAAAGTGCCTCCTACCCGCCCATGAAGATAGAGAAACAAAGTTTCGGTCAGCGCGTATTCAATTTGCGGTACGAATTGAAAACTTTCATCCCGCAAATCATAAAGTCCAAACAACTGCCATTGAATATCAATTCCCACCGGCTGGTCGAGAGAAATACCAATTTGCTGAAAGGTTCGTTGCCCCTTCAGGTCAGAGAGACTGAAATCCCTTTTCCGGGTAGTAAGAAAATATTCCGCCAAAACATGCAGTCCCTCACCGATATCAAAAGTATAGTCCACACCCAAAACCGTATCGAACTGAATCGGGGCAGAAGGCTCCATTTCAACATCCAAACGGCTTTCATTCCAGAAGCCAAGTCCCTTTTCCCCTTTCAAATGATATCCTATCTGCACCATTTCCTGATTGAAACCCGGCAAACCCTCCAAATCAGATTTCGGGTGATATTGAAACACCGCTCCCGCTTCGATATCCCCCAGGAGCATCTCTCCACGCATTCCGAAAATCAAGGCGTTATTTTTTTTCGCCGGAACCAGCCATCCTTCAACAAGAGCCGTCGCAGACGGGAACAGGGTAGCACGCACACCATCCACCCCACGAGTCTCCGGGACAACACCGGTCACATCCCGAGTGTCAAAAAGTCCCAGCGGCCGATATATGGTCCCGGAACCGAAAAGAATTTTTTGCCGCCCACCCCTGATTTTAAATTTTCCATTATCCAGGCGAAGCCATGCACGGAAAAAATCCACCTCCGTTTCCCGGCGAAGTCCCGACTGCACACTGTGGCCATCCGCCTGTTTCGCTTCGGCAGACAACTCATAATCAAGAACCCAACCGTCTTTTTCAATCACGTTTCCCAGCACTCCCAGTCGCAACTCCAATTCACTATCAAAATCTTTATGGAAGGAAAGACTGTCAACAAAACTACTACCCGCCTTTAACCTACCCTCAAAATCCGCTTCAAACGCCCATAAAGCCGAATTGAAAAGAGGAAAAACCATTAGTAGAAGCAATAACTTTAAAAGTATTTTGTTCAACGTAACCGGGCGGGTTAAAAAATGGAAAGAATTGCCAAAGCGCACCAACCAGAATTAATGAAGCTAATTAACAGAGTGTAATATATGGGCTAACGGTTCTTTGTCACCACAGCAATCAAACGCGCAGGTTTGCTGGAGGTCACAATTTTGACAAACTTTTTAAATTTATTAATCAAAAGTCTTAGGGTGCCCCTAGTTTTTATATTATCCAGCATATGCACCGCATCAATGCTTTCCACATCAAAATTCTTTTCAATCAAAAACTTCTTGAGGGAATCCGAGTCCCATTTTCTAACATGTTGCCATTGGTGACGAACATGATCGCATTGCGGACAGTAAATCTGACCTTCATCAAGGTCCTCGTCATTGGGCGTGGTGATAAAAATTTTTCCCGAAGGACCCAGCATTTTTCCTGCTTGCTGGACCGCCAGATTTAAAGGCTCATCATACAAATGCTCGATCAATTCAATCATGATGACCACGTCCGCAGAGGATTCCAGTGGATTTAAGTCGTCAACATGATAAGCACCGAGGAACCCCGGCCTATCCTTATATTTTCGGGTCACTTCAACAATGGATCTTGGCGAATGGTCTGCAAAAGATACGCGGAATCCAGCATCAAGCAGTGCTTCCGTCATCAGACCCGCCCCTCCCCCATAATCAACTATATGCGAACCCAACGGGACCAACTGTTTTAAGCGTTTGACGATTTCATCGCTACCGTAGTAGGCAAAATAATTTTTCGGGAACTGGGACTCATAGTCCCAAAATTTTTCCAGAAGTTCCCGATCCCAGACAAGAGTCTTGTAGTTTTTATTATTTTCCATAATTAATTCAGATTAATTTCTGCAAATAATATTTGCTCTAGCTTTCTACTTATCATATATCTTTCGCTATTTGAAAAAAACAGGCATTCCCGTCAACGCGGTTCATCCGTATGCCATTTTTTACGGCATTTTATCCAGATATAACTGGCCATAGGAACAGCAACCAGGCTCATCACCAACAAATAACCTGCCGACGCGCCAATGGCCCCAAACCTGCTCCCCAAAAACCACACCAGTATGCCGTTGGAAAAACCATAAACCAAAGCGTAAATCAAAAAAGGTTCTTTTTTATGCGCCCTTAAATAAGCAGCCTGGCACTGTATAATCTGCCCCAGAACAGTTCCGGCAATAAACAATCCAAAGGGGAAAGGGGAAAGCAGGCGTTGAGCTAAAGGATGTTCA
>JAPKCW010000268.1:0-2389 GCA_028822815.1 Nitrospinaceae bacterium
TTTCAACACGAATCAGGTCAAACAGATCTCCCTTTGCAGCAGTGCCAATTTTTGAGTATTGGGCTCCCGGTCCCTTATGCAGGGGGGTGTTGTTGCCTGTGATACGAATTTTTTTCAGGCGCTGAGATTCAGGAATATTCTTGATTTTATTGGGATCTATTAATTCTTCAGGTCCAGTCTTTTCGTCACTGCTAGTTAGGTCCGGCAATATCATGGCATCTACCACATCGGTTTTATTCTTGAGCCGATACATGGTGGATTTTTTCGTTGCCCCACACCCGTACCAGGTGGCGGACAGTATAAAAATTATTAAGATGATTGGAATTCGTTTCATATCGGTTTTCTGTCTTGAGGCTCCAGTTCCTGAATGAAGCCCGTTATCATTAATCGGGTTTGCAGGTCTTCCGGGTCCGTTTTATTAATTCTCCGCAATCGAAGCTCTTCTATTATTAGAAATTTTTCGTGATTTTCTATACGCATTAAAAACAGAGACAAGTTTTTAAGGTTGGAACGAACAGAGATTTTAATTGGTACGGCAAGCATGCCTTCTATGTATTTTGGTTTATTCACTTTAGTCCGGTCAATGGCTACGGTTCCACTCGAAAAACTTTCGACAAGTTTTTGCAGGCTGGCCGCGGCGAGGCCGGGTTGCTTTTCCTTGAAAAACTTGCGAGCCAAGCTCACATGGGTGCTCTGGTTAGCCTTTTCTTTTTCCTGATAATAGGATTTCTGATTCAGAACCTCATAGTATTTCTGGATGAATTGGACCTTGATTTTAATTTTATCGTCTGTTTTAGCCTGCTTTTTATAAATCGGCTCTGCGACATAAAAAACCAGCATGTAGCAAACCACAAAAACAATACCGGCTATTAAAATTTTTTTGTCTCTTTGGCTGATATTCATGTTCATGAGGCCATTTCTAAATCAGCGTGAATGGTGAATTTCTCACCTGCGGATTCCTTGATAATGGTGCCTACAAATCCTGTTCCTTTGAAGGCTTTGGATTGCTCCAATAGTGGGATAAGTTTTGAGGCGACCGGGGAAAATCCTTTAATCTCAATTTCTCCCTGTTCAAATTTTAAGTGTGTTAACCATGTATCACGAGGAAGGGAGCGGCTCAATTCTCCCAGCACAGGAAGTTTGTCCGGGTATTGCCTTCTTATGGTATTTAGAATGTCCACATATTGTTTGAGTGAATCATATTCCAGATCAATTTTTTCCAGGCTGGTTGCCTGCTTTTTAATTTCATTCAACTGCCCATCCAAAGTGGCCAGTGTTTTGTTAGTGTAGACTACCCTGTTGGCAAACCAACCTGCTAGAAGAAGGACCACCGTGGCGGCCAGGGCCAAGGTCAGCTTGATATTAACCTTTCTCCTTTTTGGCTGTATGTCTGCAGGTAAAAGATTGGTTTCGACCTTTTGTTTTTTTAATTCTCTCAAGCTAAGACCCAAAGAGGTCAGCATAAACGATGGGGAAAACGATTCGGGCAGGGTGGGGCTTACGGACTCAGGGGCCTGCAAAGCAGTTGTTGATACTTCTGTTTCCTTTTCCAAATGTTGCGTGATGTGAGGAACCAGAACCCCTCCTCCAGTTACAAAAATGTGGCCCACGAGTTCATTTGCCTCGATGCTTCTGCACGATGAAAGGGCTCGTTGCAGTTCATCGACAATGGATTTGGTGATTTCCCTGGATAAATTTTCCAACTGCTCGGAGTCGCCGATTTTTCCTGAATTCGCGTCTTTGATTGCAGGTCTGGCCCAACTCAGGCTCCTTGAAAATTCTATGGCATCATTTTTAATGAGAGCAATATCCAACGTCTCTGGGCTGATGTCTGCCAGTGCCCAGATAGGGGAATCGTTTTCAATATCCTGCGCAAAGGCAAGGTTGACATTTGCGAACGTGGAAACATCTAAAATTGTGGTTTTCAGGTTGAGCTTTTGAATCAGTTCGAGATAATAATTGGCAATTTCCTTTTTAATCGTTGCCGAGGCGACATGAAAAATATTTTCAGCCTTGGGAGTAACCTGAAAGGTGAAATATAAATCTTCCAGTCCGGCAGAAAACTGGCGTTCCAGTTCAAACTCTACCATGGATCGGACCGACTTCAGGTCGGGAGCGGGAAGCTCAAAAGTTTTGAAAGTAATATAACTTCTGGGAAGACTCACCACCACTGATTCCGGCCAGGTGTCATGGTCTATAAGGAAACGGTTGACCTTGGTGAGAAAATGTTTCTCTGCCTTTTCGTCTTTGCCGGTCAATGGCTTTAGCGCAATCGTTTTCCCCGCCAAGACTTCCATTGTGCGTAGCTTTTTCCCGACAAGAGTCAAAGATACCGACCCCTCCCGGATATCCACTCCCAGAGATTTTTCTATAAATACGGATTTCATAA